>NZ_CEXLVS010000001.1:0-46402 GCF_982684285.1 Salinicola sp.
CAAGGTCCATCAGTCATCGTTTAAGACAGGACTTCGTCCTTCGGGTAATCCTACTTCTGGGCGCCTGCGAGACACTGCCCCTGCTACCGTTCAGCCTTTATCGATTCGTTCAAGGCAGCTTCGACAAGGCGCTTTTCGATGGCGTCACCCTCCTCCTGATCCTCTGTATCGTCGGCTACTCCTGGTGGGCCGATGACAGCCGGCGAAGCGGTCTCATCCTGGCAGTGACCAGCACCGTTTTCGCCAGCATCACCACCAATGTGCTCGGTATCGTGGGTGTATTCTGGTTTTTCCCCATGATGCTGACGAATTTCTTTCTGACGGATGCCAAGCGCGCCCTCATGATCAATATCGTCATGTGCCTCGTGATGATTCCGATACTGATGCAGTTTTCGCCGCCCGAAAGCCTCTTCTCCTTTATCGCTTCCAGCATCACGGCAAATAGCTGTGCCTATCTCTACGCCAGAAGAAGCGACTTGCAGCAAAAATCCCTGGAGCGACTCGCCACCCATGACGCCCTGACCGGAGCCCGCAACCGCCGGTCGCTCGAGGACTCGCTGGCACTCACCCGGGACCGGCTGCTGAACGAGGGTCGCCCCAGCTCTCTCATAGTCCTGGACCTGGACAATTTCAAAGGCATAAACGACCGGTTCGGACACACCCATGGCGATGAGGTGCTGGCGAAATGCGCCAATCTCATCCGCCGGAGCGTGAGGTTCGACGACTGCCTGTTCCGTTTCGGCGGTGAGGAATTCGTGCTGCTGCTGGCGGATGTCGAAGAGATCGATGCCGCCGACGTGGCGGAGGATCTACGAGGGATTATCGCCAGCCAGCTTGGCGATTCTTCCTGTCCGATCACCACGTCTCTGGGTGTCACCGGGCTGCACCCTTCGGACGACGTCAAGCGATGGCTGAAAAGAGCCGACGATGCGCTCTACGAGGCGAAAAATGGTGGCCGAAACCGCGTCGTTCTCAAACCTTCTAGAGAAGAGAACAATAATTAATCGGTCTCTAATCAGGTTAATACTATATAAGCGGAACCCAAAGAGATGGAGTAAAATCGAGACGATTTCGGCCAGCAATAATAGCCAAAATCTTTTGATTACTTGTTTGCGATCGGTAAATTACAATCGCTTACCCAGAACGCTTCTTGTTATTCTTCACCCTCATGGTCTGATTTTTGCCCAGCTTCGGCTGGGCTTTTTTCATGCCTCATTTCCCTCGCTATTGTCTTTCTCGAAGCATCCATTAAATCAATGAATATGTTGCGTTATGGTGTCATTGATGTGCCGGGCCTTGCCTGACGAGCATCGGTCTGTTCGACGGGATCTTCCGCGCCAGGCGGGTCTCCGACGGATGACGTGCCGCCGTCGGCCGCCAGGGGCGTGGCGGGACCGGCATTCGCCAGCAACCAGGCGGCAGTGAAGGCACCCTCGCTTGCCGCGGCCATTCTCAATGCATGGCAGGTTTCACCGGTGTACTCCGTGCGGGGTAGCCGCTCCCGGCGCAGCCACTTGCAGACAGCCGACGGCGAGACCCCGCAGACCCGGGCACAGCGTGATACGCCACCGAGTTGCTCCACCGCAAGACGGATCGCGCTCATGACACCCCCTTGTACCTGTACTTCGAGTACATGATTATCAGGTACTGAAAGTACATTCAACCGGTGGGAACATTGAACCCATGGTTCACACCGGTAACCGGGATGAGTTCAGCTCCCGACTTCACAAGGCGCTCCGTCGCGCGGGCAAGGACGGCTATGGGATGGGCGCGCGCCTGGCCCGGGCCATGCGTGTCACGCCCAAGGCCGCCAGCAAGTGGCTCAACGGCGAAGCGCGCCCGGGCCACGACAGGAAAGTGGCGCTGGCCCGCTGGCTCGGTATCCGCGAAGAGTGGCTGGACTACGGCCGGGGGGAGATGCTGAGAGACGATGCTCCGACGCCCGCCGACGACGCCCGGCATATCGGCGAACCCTCCCCCATCCGCTCGCAGCAGCCTTCCGAAAGGTCCGCCGAGGCGCTGCGCCAGATCGAGCAGGCCGTACTGTCCGGCGACATGGATGAAGCGGATCTGCTGCTGCTCGAGCAGATCGCCAGACGCCTCTCCAGTCGCGGCGAGCACCAGCGACATCGCAGCGAGGACGCCAGGGCGGACTACCGTACGACGCCGGACGCCACACCCCCATCCGGCAGCGAGAATTGAACCCGCAGATAGCGGTGCCCCTCATCAGGTTTCGCATCCGGTACGAAGTTTGTACTCGAGGCACCTTTTATGTACATTTGGTACACAAGTTATCTGCAGCGTTCACGTATCGAGGATGAAATGCGTCGCTCCAGTCCCGATGGCCCGCCTCTACCGGAAAACGGTGATAGCACCCTGCGTCGCCACACCACGGCCCTGCAGCGGTTCTACTACGCCAGTCATCAGATCGCCATCGCCTACGATGTCCACATCTGCGAAGCGGGCGTGCCCGACGTGGAAACCAGCTACGGCGCCTGCCCCCGCCACGAGGGCGAGCGATTGGCGGCCTATCACCCCTCGTTCCATGTGCCTGGCAAGAACCACACCGTGGTCATCACCGATTGCCGGTTCGGCGAGGAGAACCTCGCCAAGGCCTGGATGGCCGACCGCATACGCCAGCTCATCCTCAGCCGGCGCTGCCAGCGCCTGCCGCCGGCCAGATACCGTCGACGGTGCTAGGCACTCTCTGAAAAATCCACGAGCGTCGCTCGGACCTTCACGGCCACGCCCCTCGTAGGGAGCGGGAGGATCGACGCTGAACGCGACCGTCGTTCAGCCTTCAACCACCCGGTCGCTTCATCGCCAGCAGCCCCAGGCTGAAGACCAGCATCAGGCTGCCACTGGCACGGTTGAACCACTGCATGGCAGTTCCGCTGCGCAAGTACTTGCCGATCCTGCTGCCCAGGACGGCATAGATCGCGATCGCCAACACTTCCATTGCCAGAAACAGCGCCCCCAGGATCGTGAAGCTCAGGGCATAGTGATCGGGTGCGACGAACTGCGGAAGAAAGGCCGTGAAAATCAGGATCGCCTTGGGATTGCCGGCGGCGACCAGGAACTCCTGCCTCACCAGATGCCAGATGGAACGGGGCGCGGCATCCTCGAATGCCACGGCTCGTGGCTTGCCGAACAGCAGTTTCAGCCCCAGCCACGCCAGGTAGGCCGCCCCCACCCATTTGACCACGACGAAGAACCACATCGAGGTCGTCAACAGCGTGCCGAGCCCGATACCGGCGATCGCGATCATGGGAATGAAGGCGACGATTCGCCCAAGCGACGCGATGACCGCCTTGAGCGGCCCCACGTGGGCGGCGTTGGTCGTCGCCAGCAGGTTGTTCGGCCCGAAGACCATGTTCAAGGCAAAACAGGCCGGCAAGAACACCGGCAGGAAATCCCAATTCATGTTGCCCTCCTTGTTGACGGACTTTCGAGGCCTGGGCGGTACCGTCGTCTCCTGCTGACGCCGGCCCTCCCCGGCTGGTTGGCACAGAATGCCAACCTCCAGTTGGAGTGGCGAGCGACCGACCGCCCAGTGGATCTGATCGCCGAAGGCATCGATTGCGCCGTCCGCTTCGGCCCTCTGCAAGACAGCGCACTGGTGGTCCAGCGGCTTGGACAGGTGAACGTCGTCAACTGTGCCAGCCGCGAATATCTCGCCCGCCATGGCGTGCCCCAGACACTCGATCAGCTCCTGACGCAGGCCCATCGTCTGGTCGGCTACGCCGCCAGCGAGACGTCCACCAGTGACGCCAGAACGTTCGATTACCGTAGGGCGAGCAAGACCCCGAATTCATGGCCATGTTTGAGGCTCAACTACGGCGCGCGGGCATCAATAGGCGCTAAACCCCATGAGAGGCTGATAAAAGTAAACATGCAAACCCCATGGAACGGCAAGGAATGCTAACCTCGACCATCGATACACGGCAGTCATCAAAGTTATCTAAAGCACTGGCCGACGATAAGGCGATCTCAAGCGGTCGCTAGGATAAGGATCGACTTCAGACTCATTAAGGTCGCTGCCTCACGATCGACGTCAAGATGATCACAAGCTAATCGTGTGGCGGGGCTGGGCTCAGCGGGGAGGATTGATGGCCGAAAAGCCATTACTGGAATATGCCTATGCCATGCGCGCGATTGCTGAGCTCAAACAGTGGGCCAGCCACACGCCCATGGGAGGCCTGTGGAAACCGGTAGCCGGCGGCAGAGTACCCTCCCTGTTCGAGATCAACGTGGCACTTGAGACGAACGGCGTGGCCCGAAAGGGATGGCGCGTGCGAGTCAGCTATCAACGTTCTCCCAGGGGCTTTCACCCAGACAACTTCGGCGCCCGCCTGCTGATAGATAATGCCCGGGTGCTCGCCTTTGATTCCGGCAAGCCAAGCGGCCACCGCAACAAGGTCGGCGTTGGCGAACCCTACTACCAGAAGCGTGTTGATCATCCCCACTGGCACCGGCCAGTGCCCGATGCCAGCGAAGGCTATGTCGAACCACTCGACCCTTCGTTGACCCGCGCAGAGCTGTGGCGGCTGTTCCTCGAGCGTGCCAATATTGAAGGAGCTCCCGACTTCCAGATGCCTCCAGGGGAGCAAGGTGAACTGCTATGAACTGTGTCGAACTACTGCCTGAATATGCATGCCGCGCTCTGCGCGGGGATGTCTTCTTCATCGAGTCGCCCTATTCGCTGGGCTTCGACGGTGAGCATCTTGGCGCCTTCGTGCAAACCATGCCTGACGGCAACGCGCTGATTACCGACGATGGCCAGATCCTGTTCACCGCTCACACCCATGGCATCAAGATTCGCAACAGCCTACTGGCGCGGCTCTCCGAGCGTGTGCGCCCCATGGGTATTGAGCTCGGCCAAGCGGGCGACTTCCACACCAGCTGCAAAGCTACCTCGGTTCGCACACGACTTGCCGATTTCTTCGAGGGATGTCTGGGCGTGGGGCACGAACTGCAGAGCGCCTACCCGGCGCCCCCTTCCACCTTCGACGAGCGCTTGGGCGAGGCGCTGAAACGCCGCTTTCCGAAGCGGGTGAAGCGAGCCTTCAGCGTGGTCGGCGCCAGCGGGCATCAATATCAGTTTCCCTTTGCCCTGGATGCCGGAACCCCCGAGCAACGGCTGATTCAAACGGTATCCGGAAGCACCCAAAGCCTGCGGTGGAGCTCGGTCACCCAGGCGCTCGGTGCCTTGGTTGACGTGTCGCGGCTCTCTCCCGATTCCTCGCTTTTCGTCATCATTGAAGGCGGACCTCAGGAGACGATCGATCAGGCCAAGTCGGCCCTGGTCGAGCAGGCGAGCGTGATTGTCTACCGAGACGAGGATTCTCTCGAGGCCCTAACGGCCTAGAGCAGAGCCTCATTTCCAAAGACCCGCCATCCGGCGGGTTTTTTATTTTGCGCACGCCTTGATGAATTCCCGACGCATTGACGCGCGTGAGAGAAGTGATGATTTTCGGGCCAGTACGCGCGCACGGACAGTTGCGGTCTTGCCGTCATGCCGTGCCGTATCACTGATACGGTGGCCGCTTGGCCAACAATGTGGAGGCAACTATGAAGTCTGAGGGTTTCGACCCAGTACTGAATCTTGGAGAGTCAGCCGAGTATCTGGGCATCAGCCGGACGACGCTCTGGCGGATGTATGCCAAGGACGGAATGATCGCCCCTCCCGCGCGATTCAGTAGGAGCAAGACTGGCTACCTACAGTCGTATCTAGAGACCTGGAAGCGCGATCGGATGCATGAGGCGATGCAGCGCCAGGGATAGACGCTAGTCGAGCGGCCACCGCCCTTGCTAGCGGTTTCCATCCGCTGGTTTCCAGGCAGGTTTCCACCTCTCGACCAACTTCAGCGCCGGTTCGCACTTTGGTCCGCAGGCTTGGTGTGCACTCCGGTGCGCACGATTGGTACGCACCCGGTACGAGCCAAAGGTACGAATTCCGCCAGCCTGGGCATCTGCGCCCATGGCACAGCTACTCTCACCGGTAACGTTGCGTTACGCTCAAGTTCCAGCCGCCAGAGAGTGGCATTTTAGACTTGAGAGGGAAAATGCTTCGAAGACTGTTTCGCCGCGCCCCCAAGCCTGAATCTAAGGATCAACAGTCAACGCCGAATGACGGGTACCGAGTCACATTTGAAGAGATCCGGCGTGCTCAGGGCCTTAATCCAGAGGTCGATGGAGTCTCCAATTACCACCTAGCCGAGATCCACAAGCATGATCTCGACATGATGCTCAAATGTTGCCAGTCCGAGGAGAACGTTTACTGGGCGCAGCAAGGGCGCAAAATCGCCCCCGCACCCTTCTACTTTGAGCGAGTAGCGATCCTTTGCAAAAAAGCCAAGGACTACTCTGGAGAAGTAGCAATCTGCGAGAGATGGATAGCGATGGAGGAAGACTTCATGGCTTGTTCCAGCGCCACAGGCCTTCCATCGATAAATCTCTCTGCAAGTCCGAGAGCGCATAGAATTCGGAGCCGTCTCAATAAGGCCATTCAGAATAGAGACACCAAGAAATGAACAAGCAAGCTTTAGTATTAACAGTCGTAGCAGCGCTCTTGGCTGGCTGCAGCACATCTCCCCAAACTCAAAGCACCGCGCCTTCCGAAGCGGAACTAGAAGCAGGAATGAATGCCGGCGTGGACATGGCGATAGCCAACATCCGGAAAAACGGGCTCACACCGATGACTGCAGACCAGTGCATTGAGCAATACGCGGCTGATGCCATGCAGACCATGAACGGAGTAACGTTCGCTCCACGAGATCTTTGTCTTCGTGTGGCTCAGAAATACTACTCATCGCCCACTGCCCAGCAGCCCGCGAGCTTGCGTGAGCAATTCGAGCTCACCGCAACACAAGAATCCGAAGCCAAGACTGCAGTCTCCCAGCGCCTGAAAGATCCCGAATCTGCCCGATTCGAGGAGCTGTACGGTAGCCGCCTGAAAAGCGACCACTCCAAGTGGTCAATCTGTGGGATGGTTAACGCCAAAAACAGCTTCGGTGGGTATACCGGGGCAAAACCGTTCATGTACCTACCGGGAAACGGTGTGGTATTCCCTGGTGAACCAGGAAGCATTGATAGCGATATAGTCAGGCTTGGATGTGGAGGCGACTGATCAGGTCAAGGCACTGCCATCTGTTCCGTCCTGTTCCGTCACTCCCCACCCCGACGGAACACCTCTAGGCCGCATGGTTACTGAGTGTTCCGTCGATAAATAGAGAGCTCCGCTAAAAGTGCCTGATCGGTGCTGGCGGAGCTTCACCGATGGCCGGTCCGCCAGCAAAAGGTGGGAATCCCCATCTTTTACCGGTTCCGAACCGGAATATTCTGTCTCGGAGACAGGTTTTACGAGACGGTCGCACACCCCTGCTGATCGGCGAGATACTCTCGAGATGCAAATCTGCACATCGCTCGCTGGGCTCAAAGCTGAGCCGGTCGGCGATGCGACGATCTTCGCATCGGTTTCGCCATTTGAAATGGAGCAACCGGCCTAGAACCCGGCTGGTCGTCTTTATCACTGCCTACATTTGAAATGCCGTCAGTCGAACGACGAAAGTTTCGTGGTATCCATCTGTGCTTTGAAAACGCACCTGGCCACCAGCATTAATTCCGCGCTTCAAACGCGATTGGCGTCAGGCCCGGGCTTGGACTGGCTACGAAGATTTTTCTGACATCGTTACGCGCGCGCAGTGCGTGAGATCCGTGCGTGAAGCACTGCGTGAAGTCGGGCCTAGCCGTCAGCCCGGCGATGCTATTTCCGTAGCATCGAGCATCGTTGCAACGAGGATTGCATCGAGCAGTGCTGGCGGATCGTCCGATCAGCGAAGGTATCCACTCTGGTATCCACCAAAAGGCCATGATTCCGGCTTCATGGTTAATGCTGAAAACCGTGACCGGCTCGGCAGTCTTGAGCGGTATCTGATAAGGGAATCTGTGCGCCAAAACATCGGGCAGCCAAGCACGGCCGAAACCGGGCCAAAATAGCTTTGGAATTGCGCGGTGTGATTACCAGAGTGGTTACAGGCGCGAGAATCAGTCTGGAGAGAGTATCGACGAATATCTGTAAGTGACTAATTTTAAATGGCGCGCCCAGCAGGATTCGAACCTGCGACCCCTGCCTTCGGAGGGCAGTACTCTATCCAGCTGAGCTATGGGCGCGCAATGACGTGACGTCGTGCCGAATGGCGTGGATAGCCGAGTGGCCCGCCAACAGCGCGGCCATCCTACCCGCTCGGCCATTGGCTGTCCAGCCACGGCGCGGCGTCGCGACGGCTTTCGCGATGCCGAGTCGTGATTATACTGAAACGGACGCATCGCCGATCAACGACCGGTGATGAGAGTGACACGCGCTCGATACTCTCCTTGGCGACTCCGGCGCGTCTGCCGGCCCGGTGTTTGACGACCTGGTTGGCGCTCGTCGACCGGATAGCCGAAAAAAACCGATGACGACATGACCGAAACGCCGCTTCACACGACCGAATGGCAGAGCCGCCTGCTGGCGACACACGGCCGCCTGCGCCAGCGTGCGCCGCTGGTGCACTGCCTGACCAACCAAGTCACCGTCAATTTCGTCGCCAATGTGCTCCTGGCCGCCGGGGCGTCTCCGGCGATGACCGATCATCCCGATGAAGTCGAAGACCTGGCAGCGGCTGCGGATGCCTTGCTGATCAATCTGGGTACCCCTAGTGCCGATAGCGTGGCCGCAATGCAACGGGCCAGCCAATCCGCCAGCCGGTCGGGGACGCCCTGGGTGCTCGACCCCGTCGGCGCGGCGGCGCTGCCATTGCGGCGAGAGCTGAGTCTGACCCTGATGGCCCATCGGCCGGCGGTGATTCGCGGCAACGCGTCGGAGATCATGGCCCTGGCGGAGAACGGCACCCGCGGGCGCGGCGTCGACACCCAGCACGACTCGGAGGATGCGCTGGTGGCCGCCCGTCAGCTACTGGCGCAGGCCGACGGCGTGGCGATCTCGGGCCGGACCGATCGCCTGCTGGGCCGTTCAGTCGCCACGGCCGATACCGTGACACTGGGTGTCCATGGCGGAAGCGCCTGGCAACCCCGGGTGACCGGAACCGGCTGCGCGCTGGGGGCGCTGATCGCCGCCTATCTCGCCGTCGCCGACACGCCGCTGGATGCGATGATCTGTGCCCATGCACACGCCGCCGCCGCGGCCGAAAGAGCCGAACGGGCGGCACGTGGCCCCGGCAGCTTCGCGGTAACCTGGCTGGATGCACTGGATAGCGTCGACCTGACCGATTTTCTCGCGGATCGCCTGACGCTGGATTGAGATCGTCCTAGCGCCCGCAGCAGAGCTTGCCGTTGGCGGGCGCGGTCCGTGCCGGGATTTCCGGCTCCACTGGCTTGTCGAGACAATGCTGCATTTCCCGTGAAGGTGCCGCGCAGCCGGCATCGCCGACGATACGCGCCGGGACGCCAACCGCCGTGGTGTGAGGCGGCACCGTCTTCAGCACCACCGATCCGGCGCCGATACGGGCCCCTTCGCCGATCTCGATATTGCCGAGCACCTTGGCGCCGGCACCGATCAGCACGCCACGGCGCACCTTGGGGTGGCGATCCCCCGCTTCCTTGCCGGTGCCGCCCAGGGTCACGCCCTGCAGCAGCGAGACGTCGTCCTCGATGACCGTGGTCTCGCCGATCACCACGCCGGTGGCGTGGTCGATGAACACACCGTTGCCGACCCGTGCCGCGGGGTGGATATCGGTCTGGAACACTTCCGAGCTGCGACTCTGCAGATAGCGCGCCATCTGCCGGCGGCCGCTCTGCCACAGCACGTGGGCGAAGCGATGCACGGTCAAGGCGTGGAACCCCTTGAGATAGAGCAGCACTTCGGTGACCTGGCGAATCGCCGGATCGCGTTCGATCACTGCGGTCAGATCCTGGCCGATGCCTTCGCCGACCGAGGGGTCGCCGGCCAGCAGCTCGTCGAACAGCTTGATCAACTGATTGGCCGCCAGATCGGGATGCGCCAGGCGTTGGCCCAGGCGATAGGCCAACCCCGCGCCCAGTGACGAGCGATTGAGCACCGCGCCCAGCATCAAGGGGGTCAACAGCGGCTCCTGCCGCGAGATCGTCATCGCCTCGTCGCGGGCCTGTTGCCATAGCTCGATCGTGTTCATCGTCTCTCCTCGAAGTGCCTACCCGCGACTGTCGCCACCGGCGCCAAGTGGAATCTCTAGCCTAGCAGCGAACGCAACCCGGCGATGGCGCTCTGGCCGCGCTCCTGCTTCTTCTCGGGGTTTTCCTTGTCGGCGCGGCCTTCCCACTCCAGATCGTCCGCCGGCAGTTCGTCGAGGAAGCGGCTCGGGGTGCAGTCGAGCAGCTCACCGTAGGCCTTGCGCTGGCGCGCGAGGGTCAGCGTCAGCGTGCGCCGGGCGCGGGTGATGCCGACATAGGCCAGGCGGCGCTCCTCCTCGATGGTGCCGGACTCGATGGCATTGCGGTGCGGCAGCAGCTCTTCCTCGAGCCCCATCAGGTAGACATGGAGAAACTCGAGCCCCTTGGAGGCGTGCATGGTGAGCAGTTGGACCCGGTCGGAGTCATCCTCCTCGGCCTGCTGCTCGAGGATGTCGCGCAGCACCAGCCGCGAGATCGCCGACTGCACGTCGTCGGTCTCCTCGCTGGCCTCGCCATCCTCGTCGTCGCGATGCATCGATTTCTCGAGCTGGGCGATCAGCGTCCAGACGTTGGCCATGCGGCGCTCGGCGATGGTCGGCGCGCTGGCGTTCTGGTAGAGCCAGGCTTCGTAGTCCATGTCGCGGATCATCTCGCGGATCGCGGCGATGGCGTCCCCCTGGTCCATGCGCTTGCGCACGCCATCAATGAAGTGAGCGAAGCGGCCGAGACGCTCGACGGCACGGGTCGGCAGCACCTGCTCCAGCCCCATCTCATGGCAGGCGGAGAACATCGAGCCACCACGCTCGCTGGCGTAGTTGGCGAGCTTTTCCAGCGTGCCGGGGCCGATCTCCCGGCGCGGCACGTTGACGATGCGCAGGAAGGCGTTGTCGTCGTCAGGGTTGATCAACAGCCGCAGGTAGGCCATCGCATCCTTGATCTCGTTGCGCGAGAAGAATGAGGTGCCGCCGGAGAGCTTGTAGGGGATCTGGTGATGCTGCAGCTTGAGCTCCAGCAGCCGCGCCTGGAAGTTGCCGCGGTAGAGCACGGCGAAGTCGCGCCATTCGGCACGCTCCTTGATCCGGCGGGTGAGGATCTCGCCGGCCACCCGCTCGGCCTCGGCTTCCTCGTGGCGGTTGACCACCACCCGGATCGGATCGCCCTGGCCCATGTCGGACCACAGCGTCTTCTCGTAGACGTGGGGGTTGTTGGCGATCAGGGTGTTGGCGGCGCGCAGGATGGTGGCGGTGGAGCGGTAGTTCTGCTCCAGCTTGATCACGTTGAGGCGCGGAAAATCCTCGCCCAGCGTCACCAGGTTCTCCGGCCGGGCGCCACGCCAGGCGTAGATCGACTGGTCGTCGTCCCCCACCACGGTGAACGTCGCGCGCTCGTCCATCAGCATCTTGACCAGTTGGTACTGGCTGACGTTGGTGTCCTGGTACTCGTCCACCAGCATGTAGTGGATGCGCTTGCGCCAGCGCGCCAGCGCCTCGGGATCGGTCTTGAGCAGCACCACCGGCAGCATGATCAGGTCGTCGAAGTCGACCGCATTGTAGGCCTTGAGATGACGGTTGTAGGCCTCGTAGATCCGCGCGGCATACTGCTGGTCTTCGTCTTCGGCATGGGAAATCGCCGGCCCGGGCAGCACCAGGTCGTTCTTCCACTGGGATATCTGGTTCTGCACGCCGTTGATCTGTTCGGCGTCGGTGTCGGCTTCCTTCTGCATCAGATCCCGCAGCAGCGCCTTGGCGTCTTCCGGATCGAACAGCGAGAAGCCGGGGCGGAAGCCCAGCGCCTTGAGCTCGCGGCGGATGATGTTGAGCCCCAGGTTGTGGAAGGTCGAGACGGTGAGCCCGTGACCCTCACGCCCCTTGAGCATCTGCCCGACGCGCTCCTTCATCTCGCGGGCCGCCTTGTTGGTGAAGGTGACCGCGGCGATCTTGCGCGCGCTCATGCCGCACTCCTGAACCAGATAGGCGATCTTGGTGGTGATCACGCTGGTCTTGCCGGAACCGGCGCCCGCCAGCACCAGACACGGGCCATCGATAAAGCGAACGGCTTCCTGCTGACGCGGGTTGAGCTTGGCGAGGCGTTGGCGAATATCGGACATGGAGGCAGAATCGCAGAGACGAAGACAGTATCGGAAAAGAACAACGGACGGGAATGATACACCTCATGCAGATCAAAAGAGACGATCTCCGCGGCCCTGAAATCGCCGCCATGCTGGAAGCGCATCTCAAGGACTTCGAGCCCCACTCCCCGCCAGAGAGCCGCCACGCGCTGGATCTCGACGGGCTGCGACGCCCGGAGGTTCACTTCTATACCGCCTGGGAAAATAACGAGCTGCTCGGCTGCGGTGCGTTCAAGCGCCTCGACGATACGCACGCCGAGATCAAGTCGATGCGCACCGATCCGAACCATCTACGCAAAGGCGTGGCGCGGGCGATTCTGGCGCACCTGATCGAGGAGGCGCGTGCCGCCGGCCTGCAGCGGCTGAGTCTGGAGACGGGCTCGATGGAAGTGTTCTTACCGGCGAGAAAACTCTACGAGGCGTTCGGATTCACCTACTGCGAGCCGTTCGGCAGTTACCGCGAAGATCCCTACAGCGTGTTCATGACCCGCACGCTCTAAGCTTTGTACGAAAACCGCCTACGCTCGCTAACCTACGCACCACCGCTCGAACGAACGCCGCCCATCGTGGCGATGGACGGCGTTCGACATTGGGCTCGAGACACAAGCCAGGTCCGTTGCGTTCAGACGGCTCGAGACGGTCGGTAGTCCTTGGCGTAGCGCAGCGCCTGCTCCACCCCGCGAAGCTCCGCCAGCCCCTTGAGCCGGCCGATCGCGGGGTAGCCCGGCGTCGACGCCTTGTGGTTGTCGTCGAGCACCTTCTGGCCGTGATCGGGCCGCATGGGCAGCGCGCGGTGATCGCCCGCCTGGCGCCGGCGGCTCTCGATGGTGAGCAATTGATCGACGATGCCGACCATGTCGATGTTGCCGGCGAGATGGTCGTCTTCGAAGAAGCTGATGCCGTCTTCCAGGGTCTTGGTCGCGCGCAGGTGGGTGAAGTAGATCCGTTCGGCGAAGCGTTCGATCATCCGCGGCAGATCGTTGTCGAGCCGCGAGCCGTAGCTGCCGGTGCAGAAGGTGAGCCCATTGGCCGGGCTATCCACCGCGGCGAGTATCCACGCGGCATCCTCCTCGGTGGAGACGATGCGCGGCAAACCGCAGAGCGAGAACGGCGGGTCGTCGGGATGGATCGCCAGGCGCACGCCGCACTCCTCGGCGACGGGCACGATCCGCTCCAGTAGGTGCAGAAAGTGCTGGCGGAAGGTTTCGCGGCTCATCCGGGCGTAACGCTGGATATGGCGCTTGAATTCCTCGAGCGAGTAGCTGCCTTCGTTGGCGGGCATGCCGGCGACCAGGTTGTGGACCAGGTGCGCGACCTGCGCGTCGCTCATCCCCCGGTAGCGCTGCTCCGCCCGCTTGCGCTGCTCGTCGGTGTAGTCGTCGGCGGCATCGGGGCGCTCGACGATGAACAGGTCGAAGGCGCAGTAGTCGACGAAGTCGAACAGCAGCGCCTTGCTGCCGCTGGGCCGCTCGTATTCGAGCTCTGTTCGCGTCCAGTTGAGCACCGGCATGAAGTTGTAGCAGACGGTATCGATACCGCAGGCGGCGAGATTGCGAATCGTCTGGGCGAAGTTGTCGATGTACTTGGCCGCGTCGCCCTCGTTGAGCTTGATGTCCTCGTGCACCGAGATGCTCTCCACCACCGACCAGGTCAGGCCGTGGGATTCGATCAGCGCCTTGCGCTCCTCGATCGCCGCTATCGGCCATACCTCGCCGATGGGCATCTCGTGCAGCGCGCTCACGATCCCCGTGGCCCCCGTCTGCCGCACGTCGTCGAGAGAGATCGGGTCATTCGGGCCGAACCAGCGCCAGGTATGTTCCATCGAGTACTCCATGTGATTGTCGGTGATGGTCTTCAGAACGATTGTTGTCGTGACGATTGCTCTCCGGACCCGCGTCTTCGCTCGCTCATTCGCCCATTATCAGGTTGGGCAGCCAGAGCGACAGGAACGGCAGGTAGGTCACCAGCAGCAGGACGCAGAGATTGCAGATGAGGAACGGGATGATCGCCCGCACCACCTCCATGACCGGCACCTTGCTGATGCTGGAGGCAACGAACAGGCAGATTCCCATCGGCGGCGTGGTTAGCCCGATCATCAGGTTGAGCACGGCGATGATGCCGAAGTGCACCGGATCGACGTCGACCCCCACGGCAATGGCGAGCAGCGTGGGAAAGAGGATCACAAGCGCAGCGATGGTCTCCATGAACGTGCCGACGATCAGCAGCAGCACGTTCAGGATCAGCAGGATCAGGAACTTGTTCTCGGTGATCGACAGGATGTAGCTCGCGATCGCTTGCGGAATTCGCTCACTGGTCAGCACCCAGCCGAACAGGTTGGAGACACCGATCAGCAGCATCAGCGACGCCGAGAGCTTGGCCGCATCGAAGATGAGTTCGACGATGCTTCGAGGCGTGAGCCCCTTGTAGACGAAAAGCCCCACTACCAGCGCATAGAGCACAGCCACCATCGACGCCTCGGTCGGTGTGAAGACCCCGCCGGTGATCCCGAAGAGAATGATGAAGGTCAGCAGAATCGCCCACAGCGCGCTCTTGAAGTCGTGAAACAGCTTGGGAAAGCCGACCCAGCCGTGGCGCGGGTACCCCTTCTTGAGCGCGATCAGGTAGCAGGTGAGCATCATTCCGGCGGCCAGCAGCAGCCCGGGAATGGCACCGGCCAGGAACATCCGGCCGATGGAGATCCCCGTCAGCGAGCCGGCGATGATCATCGGCAGGCTGGGCGGAATGATCGGCCCGATGGTGGAGGAGGCAGCCGTGACCGCGGCGGCGAACGGCTTGTCGTAGCCGTTGCGCGCCATGCCGGGAATCATCACCGAGCCGATGCTGGCCGTGTCGGCGACGGCCGTGCCCGAAATGCCCCCGAAGATGAGCGAGCCGCCAACGTTGGCAAACCCCAGTCCGCCACGGATGTTGCCGAACAGGGAGTTGCTGAAGTCGATGATACGCCGGGTGATGTCGCCACCGTTCATCAGCCCGCCGGCGAGAATGAACCCCGGTAGCGTCAGCAGCACGAACGAATCCATTCCGGAAAACACCTTCTGGGGCACGACGGCCATCGGCACGCCCGCCATGAAGATATAGAAGGCCGACGAGAGGCCGAGGCAGACGATGATGGGGGCGCCAAGTACCAGCAGCCCGAAGAAGATGGCGAACAGGCCGAGCGTTTCCATCAGCGGTTCTCCGAGTCGAGCAGCAGCCATCCCTCACGAACCGCTTGCCGAAGCGTGTGAAAGGCGAGACTGCCGAGCAGTACGAATAGGGCGAAGTAGACGTATTTCATCGGCATGCCCAGCGCAGCCGAGCGCTGGAAGCTGCCGATCTGCATCAGCGCCGGCACGGTCACCAGGGTGGCGAGCGACGCCACGCCCGTCAGCGCCGACATGATCAAGCGATGGATCGCCTGCCCCCGCGGCCCCAGCCGGTGCTGGTAGAGATCCAGCGAGATGATGTCGCCGTCTCGCCAGGCGAGTCCGATGGCGGAGGCGACCAGATAAATGAAGCAGTACCGGGAGACCTCTTCCGTCCAGGAAGGGGTCGTCGGCAGCAGGAAACGGGAGAAGACCTGCAGAAAGACGGCCGCCGCGATGGCGACGAAACAGGCGATGCTGACTACTTTCAACACGCCATCGATCAGTGACAGTACCCGCCGGGCAGCGTCCACCCAGCGGTTGTCGTCCGAAACCCTCATGGCTTGACCCATCCTCATCCGCGTACGGACTCCGCGATTCACTCGAGCTCGAGCATCTTGTGGTAGAGCGCCAGCGTGTCGCCGCTCAGGTTCGCCTCGACCGCCTCGCGGGCACGCTCGCTGAATGCCTTCTGGTCCACCTCGACGAACTCCATGCCACGCTCCTGCAGGCTCTCCCGTAACCGTTTCTGGTCTTCCACGAAGAGTTCCTGATAGGTTTCGTGCATATTGTCGGCGGCCTCTCGCACCACGGCCTGGAGGTTGTCGGGCATGCTCTCGAGCTTGCGCTTGCCGATCACCACGTAGATCCAGCTGCGGACGTGGTCGGTCACGTTGACGTAGTCCTGCACCTCATAGAGGCTGGCGCTCTCGATCAGGCTCAGCGGGTTTTCCTGCCCTTCGATCGTGCCCTGCTGCAGCGCGGAGAACATCTCGCCAAAGGCCATCGGGGTCGGCTTGGCCCCCAGCGCCTGCCACACCTTGATGTGGAGCGGCACGTCCGGAAGCCGCAGGATGATGCCGTCGAGATCGTCGGGCGTCTTGATCGGCCGGTTGGAGGTGAGCTCTCGCGGGCCGCGTTCGAACCAGGTCAGCGGCACGAGTCCCACCTGGTTCTCGATCTGCGACTCGATCTCCTGGCCGATCTCGCCGCCGGCGACGCGCTTCAGCATCTCCGAACTGTCGATGGCGTAGGGTACGCCGAGCAGCGCCGCCTTGGGGGCTCCCCAGTTCTGGAGCGGCTCGCCGGTGATCGTCATGTCCGCCGTACCCAACTGGATACTGCTGACCATCTCGCTCTCGCTGCCCAACTGTTCGTTGGGGAAGATCTGCACGTCGATCCGACCATCGGAACGCGCCTCCACCTCTTCTTCGAAAGCGAGCGCCGCCTGGTTGTAGATGTGATTCTCGTTGGCGAGATGCCCGAACTTCAGCGTGTAGTCCGCGGCGTTCGCCGACATCGGCAGGGCGGCGAACGACGCCGCGGCAATCCATCCGGCAAGAACGATCTTCATGGAACCCCCTTCGACCCGTGTCATCAAACTCTCAATGGCTTTCGTTTGTTAATGACAAACTATATTCTTTAATGGCAAACATAGTTTTGAGCCTGGGCAATTTTCGATCAATGCGCCGTTAGGCAAATAGACGAAGGGCTAAGTCGGGCGGGAAGATGAAAAGTGAGATGTTGACCGGGCATACCGAAAGCACGTCACGTCGCGGTCGACATGGTCCCTCAATCGATGAAACGGAACGGAAAGGGAGAATGACGTGAAGGCACCCAAGGAACCGGCCGGGCCGACACAGGGCTCGGCCATGCCCAGCGTCGACAAGGCGCTCAGGGCCCTGCTGACCCTGGCGGACGCGGGACCGGCTGGACTCTCCCTGAACGCGCTGTCGAGCGCGCTCAATCTCAACAAGAGCAGCCTGCACGTCACGCTTTCAGCCCTGAAGTTCCGGGGGTTCATCACCCAGCGAAGCGATACGGGATTCTATGGGCTAGGCAGCTCGATCCATACGCTATATCAGAGCTATATCAACAACTTGGACATCATTGGGATATTGAGACCTGCCGTACGTCAGCTCTCGGTGGCATTGAACGAGGTCTGTCATATCTCGATTCTGGACGATAAGGAGATCCTTTATCTGGAGCGGATCGAATCCCGCAAGCCGATTCAGGCCGGCACCAGCGTGGGGATGCGGATACCGGCCACCAATACCGCCATGGGGCGGATCATGCTGGCGCATCGGTATCGGGCGTTCCCGGAGTTCGAGGCGAAGTTCGGGGAGGGTTACCGTCAGCCCTGCGCGAACGCGCCGGCGTCCATCGAGGGGGTCTGGGAGCGGGTGCGCGAGGCCAGGCAAGCGGGCTACGGGCTGGACATGGAAGAGAACGTGCCCGGCGTGGTTGCCATCAGCATCGCCGTACTGGATCACTCGGGGCCGGTGGCGGCGGTCAGCGTTGCCACCCTCGCCAACGAAATCACGCGCGAGGCGCTACTCGCCTACGAACCCTCGCTCAGAAGTGCGCTCGCCGATGTCGTACCGTCGCCCTACTGGCTCTCCCGGCCCGAAGATACGCCAAGGGGGCCCTGATCAGACATCCACTGCGCCGGCGAAATCCATCTGTCGCCACGCCTCGAAGACGATGATGGCGCAGGCGTTGGAGAGGTTGAGGCTGCGGCTGTCGGCCAGCATCGGGATGCGCAGCCGCTGCGCGGGAGGCAGCGCTTCGAGCATCGACTGGGGCAGGCCGCGGGTTTCCGGACCGAAGACCAGGGCATCGCCTTCGCGGAAGTGGATGTGATGATAACCGTGGCGACCCCGGGTCGAGACACCGAATACGCGCTCCGGCCCGACGGTTTCGAGAAACGCGGCCCAGTTGGCGTGGACCTGGACGCGGGCCCACTCGTGATAGTCGAGCCCGGCGCGGCGCAAGCGCTTGTCGTCGAGTTCGAAGGCCATCGGTTCGATGATATGCAGGCGAAATCCGGTATTGGCGCACAACCGGATGATATTGCCGGTGTTGGGCGGGATTTCGGGCTCGAACAGCACGATATCAAGCATGGCGGCCAGCTCGGAGGCGGGTGACTCTTGCATCATACGCAATCGGCGCAGCTTTCTACAGCGCCCCAAACCCGACGCCGCCTCCACTGTAAAAGCTGGGAGGCGGCGCCGTTTTCCACCGCGCCCCGACCCCGGCGCGGTGGTAGCTCAGTACAGTCTAGAAGCCGACGCTGACGCCCAGCACCGGTCCGCTGTCCAGCGTGCGGCCATCGTCATTGTCGAAGTCGGTACGCATATAGCGATAGCCGCCGTAGACGTAGGTCTGCGAGATGATGTTGACCCGCGCCTGGGCGCCGTACTCGTAGCTCTTTTCCACGTCGCCGCTGGTCAGGCCGTCCGGCGTATAGAAGCCGTAGGCACCGATCGAGGTCAACGGGATGGGCGTGTCGACGAAGGCCGAACCGCCGAGCCCCAGACCGCCGCCATTGCCGTAGTGGGTGTCCTGATACTGGTAACGCCCGCCAACGGCGAGATCGATGCCCGGCAGCCATGGCGTGAACATCAGCGAGCCCGAGTAGGCCTTGGCGTTGTGGCCGCTGTCGTCGGTGTTCAGGTAACCGACACCGGCTCGCACGGAGGGCAGGATGGACTGGCTGGCTTCGACACCGAAGGACTCGTCGCCACCGTTGGCGGATACGCTCAACGCCATCGTCTGTTGACTGGCGAAAACAAAGGTCGCTGTGGCAAGGGCAAAGCCCCAGTGTTTCATCCTGTTGCGCTTGATCATGATACGTCTCCCGAGATTCGCGTCGAAACGCGTTGGACCACGCGCTTAAGCGTGACATAATTCGGGAAATTATCAAACGGTGTTTTTAAACCTTTTGTAACGCCCTGGCGCAAGATGCCTGCGGCAAATCGTAGCAGCCGGGGAGGCGGTTTTCGCCGTCGGGTCTCGGCTCAGTGGGCGCTGGTGACACCGTAGCGGTCGCGGTAGGCGCGGATGGCTTCGGCATGCTGGGCGAGGGAAGCGCCGTCGTCGCCGCGGCCTGGTCGGGTTTCGAGATAGGCAAGGAGTTGATCGAGGTTGACGATGCTGACAACCGGCATATGATACGTCGCCTCGACTTCCTGGATGGCGCTGTGCGGCTTCAAGCCATCGTCATCCTGGCCGCGCTCCTGACGGTCGAGCGCGATCACGACGCCAGCGGCCTGGGCACCGGCATCCCGGATGATCTGCATGACCTCGCGGATTGCCGTTCCGGCGGTGATGACATCGTCGATGATCAGGATGTTGCCGCGCAGCTCGGCGCCGACGATGTTGCCGCCCTCACCGTGGGTCTTGGCTTCCTTGCGGTTGAAGGCAAAGGGCAGGTCGCGCTGATGATGATCGGCCAGAGCAACGGCTGTACTCGCCGCCAGCGGTATACCCTTGTAAGCTGGACCAAATAGTACATCGGCCTCGATACCGCTGTCGGCGATGGCACTGGCGTAGAAACGCCCCAGGCGAGCCAGGGCACGGCCGGAGCGGAACAAGCCGGCATTGAAGAAATAGGGACTGACACGACCGGACTTGAGCGTGAATTCACCGAAGCGCAACACCCCTTCGGCGATCGCAAACTCGATGAACTCCTGCTGATACGGCTGAATCTCGACGCTCACCCCGGGTCTCCCTGTGTCCTTATGTATGGCCTCATGGTTCTTGACGGGCCGCTGCCGTTTTGGCCAAACGAAGCAGTCATTTACCTAAACCTTTCAAGCTCGGGTATCATACACGCGCGACAAAGAAGGAACACTGTATGAAAATCGCCAGCATCAATGTGAACGGGATCCGAGAGGCCGTCGAGCGGGGCTTCCTCGACTGGCTGGCCGAACAGGATGCTGACGTCGTCTGCGTGCAGAACCTGAAGGCCAAAAGCTTCGAGCTCGATGACAGCATCCTCTATCCGGAAGGTTACGAAGGTTATTTCCTGGATGCCGAGAAGGATGGATTCTCCGGGGTCGGGCTCTACTGCCGCAAGATTCCCAAGGCCATCATGTACGGGCTGGGCTTCGAGCAGTGCGACAACGAAGGTCGCTTCCTGCAGGCCGACTACGACCGCTTCAGCATCGCGACCTTCCTGATGCCCAGCGGCGACGACGACCCGGCGGCCAAGCAGACGTTCATGACCCAGTATCTGGAGTACTTGAACAAGATGGCTCGCAAGCGTCGCGAGTACATCATCTGCGGAACGTGGCACATCGCGCACAAGACGCTCGATCTCGCCAACTGGACCGACAACCAGACGACCCCCGGCTTCAAGCCCGAGGAGCGCGCCTGGATGGATCAGGTGTTCGGCCCGACCGGCTTCATCGACACCTTCCGCGAGGTCAACCGGGATGCCGACCAGTACACCTGGTGGCCCAAGCTCGACCAGGAAGTGTCGCGGACTCGTCAGGAAGGGTGGCGCCTCGATTACCAGATCGTCGGCCCCAACTTCCGGCGTAACGTGAAGGACGCCTGGATCGATACCGATGCGACCTTCAGCGAGTTCGCCCCGCTGATCGTCGAGTACGATCTCGAGCTGTAATCGCTCGGCACCGCACACGCCAGCAGCCGTCAGCGAGTCAACGTAAAACACCCCGCCAACCGGATCCTCGGCTGGCGGGGTGTTTTTATTGGCCGGCATTCGGCGACGGACCGCCTGACGCGATGCGCCTGACCTGCGACTAGAGATCCCCGAAGTGATGCTGCAGCAGCGCCAGCGCGACCACCGGCGCGGTCTCGGTACGCAGAATGCGCGGCCCGAGGGTGAGCGGCTGGAAGCCGGCACGGCGGGCGGTATCGACTTCGGCACTGCTGAGTCCGCCTTCGGGGCCGATCAGCAGCGCGGCGGATTCGACCGAATCCGCCTGCTGCCAGCTGTCGTCGGTGGCGGGATGCAGCACCAGGCGCAGCGCCTCGTCGCGCTCGCCGAGCCACTCCGCCAGCGGCCGTGGCGGATGGATCGTCGGCACCGTCGCCCGCCCGCACTGCTCGCAGGCGCTGACTGCCACCCCCTGCCAATGGGCCAGTTTCTTCGCCTCGCGATCGCCCTTGAGGCGTACATCACCGTGCTCGACATAGAGCGGCGTGATCGCTGCGACACCGAGCTCGACGGACTTCTGGATCGCGTAGTCCATGCGATCCCCCTTGGAGATCGCCTGCCCCAGATGTACCGACAGCGGCGATTCACCGCCGCCCGCGGCCACCGTGTCGATCCGGGCGACGACCCGCTTGCGGCCCACCTCGACCAGCCGAGCCTGCGCCTCGCGGCCCTCGCCGTCGAACAGGATCAACGGCGCGTCCTGGCGCAGCCGCAACACCAGCGCGACGTGACGCGCCGGCCCCTCGGGCAGAACGACGTCGCCGCCAGCGATCAGGCTGGCGGCGACATGGATGCGTGGCTTGGCCATGACCCGGGCTTACTGGGTGGTTTCGCTGGCCTGGGCGGTGCGCTGCTTCTTCTGGGCGTACATCGCCTCGAAGTTCACCGGTGCCAGCATCAGCGGAGGGAAACTGCCACGGCTGACCAGGCTGTCGATGCACTCTCGCGCATAGGGGAACAGGACATTGGGGCAGAAGGCGCCCAGCGTGTGATCCAACTGGTCGCCGGCCAGGCCGGAAATGCGGAACAGGCCCGCCTGCTCGACCTCGACCAGAAACGCCGTGGCGCCATCTTCGTTGTTCGAGACCTGGGCGGTCACCTTGACCACGACCTCGTAGAGATCCTCACCCACCGACTGACTGGTGGTATCGAGATCCAGACCGACCTTGGGCTTGAACGGCTGCTGAAAGACGCTCGGCGCATTGGGCGACTCGAACGAGATGTCCTTGACGTAGATGCGCTGCAGGGAGAATTGCAGCTGCGGCTTTTCCTGGGAGCCCTGCTGATTGTTGTCTTCCGCCATGATGCGTTTCCTTTACGTTCCTGAATGACTGGCCATGATGACCGGCCGGAGTGCCGGACAGAATGGCGATGGCGATTCGGCGAGCGGCGTCCTGCTCAGCGGCGCACGACCGGCAGGCTGTCGGCCTGCCACTGTGCCATGCCGCCCTTGAGCTTGTAGACCCGGGTGAAGCCGGCCTGACTGAGTTCGGTGACGGCGGCACCGGCAGACTGCCCCTGCTTGCAGACCACGATGATCGGCGTGTCCTTGTACTTCTCGATCTGCGGCAGTCGCTCCTTGAGCCGGGACTGCGGGATGTTCTTGGCCCCGGCGATATGCCCGGCCTTGAACTCGCTGCTCTCGCGGATATCGATCACCACGCCGTCTTCACGGTTGATCAGAGAGGTGGTCTCGGTGGTGGAAACACCGGAGGCACCGCCACGCTTGGCCTCGAACGCCAACCACGCGAGCAGCACGACCAGGAAGGCGCTGACCAGCAGCGGGTGGTTTTCGACGAATTCGAACAACTGATCGATCATGGGTCTGCCGACACTCTAAATCTGGGGCCAATGGGATCGCGAAACGCCTTCATGGCGTGCGACTCCGCCCTTGGCGCGTCTGCGTCAAAACGCGTCTTGCACCTCGGCATGGAAGCCTTCGTGGCTCGGGACGCGAACGGCTGAAAATCCTGGCCCGTTAGGATCCTGTCTGACTTGGCACTGATCTGCTGCGAACTCCGGGCTTTTGGCCAATTTCATTCGACCGAGTGCGTTAAATAGCGGGGCTATTCGCCTTATCCGATCGATGAACCTGGCTCAAGATCCGTTTTTCTCGCGACGATGGCCAAGCCCGGCAGACTCCTGGCGGGCGCCGGCCATTATACACGAGGGCGTCGGTGAAACGAGGCAAGCGCGAGGCGGACGGCTGACCCGACTCGCCCGGTGCGCTATCCTTTGGAGCCTTCGTTTCAAAACGACGAATTCCACAACGGCAGGTTCCAGCATCTCCGGTGCCGAACGCTAGGTTTCGACACGACTCACGCCGCCCATCCGATTTTTCGAGGCTTGTCATGGCAGATACTTCCAGCACTCCGCGTCCCGTCGCACTGTTGATTCTCGATGGCTACGGCCAGAACGACGACAGCGCCAACAACGCCGTCGCCGCCGCCGACACCCCGGTGATGGATCGCCTCAAGCGCGATTACCCCAACACCTTGATTCACACCGATGGCAACTACGTGGGCCTGCCCGAAGGCCAGATGGGCAATTCCGAAGTCGGCCACATGAACATCGGTGCCGGCCGGATCGTCTATCAGGATTTCACCCGTATCACCAAGGCGATCGCGGACGACGAACTGAAAACCATCGAATCGCTCACCGCACCGATCGACGACGCGGTCGCCAACGGCAAGGCCGTCCACCTGATGGGCCTGCTCTCTCCCGGTGGCGTCCATAGCCACGAAGACCATCTGCTGGCCGTGGCCGCCCTGGCCGCCGAACGCGGTGCCAGGCGGATCTATCTCCACGCCTTCACCGACGGTCGTGACACCGCGCCGAAGAGCGCCGGCGCCTCGCTCGAGCGCGCCAACGCCCGACTGGCCGAACTGGTCGGTGCCGACAACGGCTTCGTCGCCTCGATCGTCGGCCGCTACTTCGCGATGGATCGGGACAATCGCTGGGACCGTGTCGAGAAAGCCTACCGGGTGGTGCGTTTCGGCGAGGGCGAGCAGGTCGCCGACAGTGCCGAAGCCGGCCTGGCGGCGGCCTACGAACGCGGCGAGACCGACGAATTCGTCGCCGCCACTGCCGTGCGGCCGACCGGCGACAAGATCGTCATGGCCGATTGCGACGCGGCGCTGTTCCTCAACTTCCGCGCCGATCGCGCCCGCGAACTGACCCGCGCTTTCGTCAATCCGGACTTCGACGGCTTCGACCGGGGTGAAAGGGTCAAGCTGGCCGGCGAGGGACTGGTGATGCTGACCCAGTACGCCGACGACATCAACGCGCCGGTCGCCTTCCCGCCGCGGGATCTGGTCAACACCCTGGGCGAGGTGGCGGAGAGCCACGGCCTGACCCAGTTGCGCATCGCCGAAACGGAGAAGTACGCCCACGTCACCTTCTTCTTCTCCGGCGGTCGCGAGGCGAAGTTCGACGGCGAGGATCGCGCCCTGATCCAGTCGCCCAAGGACGTCAAGACCTACGACGAGAAGCCGGAGATGAGCGCCTTCGAGCTCACCGACACGCTGGTCGAGGCGATCGAGGGTGGCAAGTACGACCTGATCATCTGCAACTACGCCAATGGCGACATGGTGGGTCATACCGGCGACCTGAGCGCCGCCACCAAGGCGATCGAGGCCGTCGACACCTGCCTGGGCCGCGTCGTCGAAGCGATCGAGAAGGCGGGCGGCGAATGCCTGGTCACCGCCGATCACGGTAACGCCGAAATGATGGTCGATCCCGAGACCGGCAACCCCCACACCTCTCACACCACCTTCATGGTGCCGCTGGTCTACGTTTGTCGCGACAAGGCGGCCCGGCTCAAGTCGGATGGGCGGCTGTGCGACCTGGCACCCACGCTGCTGCACATGCTGCGTAAGCCAGCCCCCGAGGAGATGACGGGTAACGTGCTGATCGATGATGCGTAACGCAGGCTCGTCCCAGGCCACTCCCCACGACAGGATCCGCCCGACGTGACACCCAGCAAGGACAGCCTCTCATGTCGGCGCGGGCAACGCAGAAACGGGCTCTCTCTCCTGCTGGCCGGCAGCTTGCTGCTGGCCGGCCCTGTCTTTGGCCAGGCCAACCCGCAGGAGGCCCGCGCGCGGCTGGACAGCCTGGCCACCGACATCCAGGCGCTGCAGGGCAAGCTGGAAGATACCCAGGCCGCTCGCGGCGACGCCCAGGATGACCTGGAGCAGGTGGAGACGGCGATCGGCCAGACCCATAAACGCCTGGACTCGCTGCAGGCGGAGCGCCGGCAGCTGGACGACGAGGTCGCCGACCTCCAGCAGCGACGCCAGGGCCTCGCCGAAGATCGCCAGCGGCAGCGCGAGGCGTTGGCGCGGCAGTTCGATGCGCTCTACCGCCTCGGTACCACGCCGCAGCTCAAGCTGCTGCTCAATCAGGACGACCCCGCCGAGGTCGATCGACTCCAGCACTATCTCAACGCGCTGTCGTCGGCGCGCCGGGAGCGCCTCGACCAGCTCAGGGAGATCAACCGCCAGCTCGACGACAACCTGGCGGAGATCGATCGGCGGCGCTCGCGTCTGGACGAGGTCCAGGCCGATCTCGAGCAGCAGCAGCAGCGCCTGGCATCGAGCCTGAAGGAGCGCCAGGCCCTGGTGGCCAAGCTGAACGGCCGCTACGACAGCGAGCAGTCCCGTCTCGAGGATCTCAATCAGGACCGCGCCCACGTCGAACGCCTGCTGGACCGCATGCAGAAAGAGCTCGCCAACCTGAAGAAACCGCCCCCCTCGACCGACATTCGTCAGACCAAAGGCGGCCTGCCGTGGCCCGTGCAGGGGACGATGCTGTCGAGTTACGGCAGCGGCGAGGGCATCAATCGCAACGGCATCCTGATCGGGGCGCCGGCGGGGACGGCGATCAAGGCCGTTCATGCCGGCCGGGTGGTCTTCGCCAACTGGATGCGTGGCTTCGGCAACCTGCTGATACTCGACCACGGCGACGGCATTCTCACGCTCTACGCCCATCTCCAGCAGATCGACGTCGATCCCGGGCAGCAGGTCTCCAACCGGCAGACGGTGGGGGCGGTCGGCAATACCGGCGGTCAGTCGCGTTCGGCACTCTATTTCGAGGTACGTCAGAACGGGAACCCGATCAATCCCGGCAGCTGGATTGCCAAACGCTGATCGGCAAGCTGGATCATCGACCCGGCAAAACGCTATGCTGGGTTATCAAACGCCGTTCCTTCACGGGTATCGGTATCGCTAGACGCCTCGGGTACCGGCATGAGCCAGACTGCCGAGATCACCGGCGCTGGCGAGTCCATCCAGCTCGAGTCGCGGAGACCGCATGAATTCAAGCCGCCTGAAGCAAGGGCCTGCCCGCGCGGATCTTCTCGCCCGGCGAGCCGACTTCGTCCACACGCTGGGCGCTGCGCTGCTATCTGCACTGGTACTGATCGTGGGCCTGGTCCCGGTCGCCCAGGCCCAGGACGACAGCGCCGCCGCTGCGCCCACTCAGGCCGAGCAGGATGCCGCCAACGGTCTGCCGGTGGAGGATGTCCAGACTTTCGCCGAGGTCTTCGAGCGCATCAAGCGTACCTATGTGGAGCAGGTCGACGACAAGACCCTGCTGCGCAACGCCATGCGCGGCATGCTCAGCCAGCTCGACCCCCACTCCGAGTATCTCGACGCCGATGCCTTCCAGAACCTGCGAGAGAGCACCGAGGGCGAGTTCAGCGGCGTCGGTATCGAGGTCGGCCTGCGTGACGACCAGCTCACCGTCATCGCGCCCATCGACGACACCCCGGCCGCCCGTGCCGGCATTCAGCCGGGCGACCGCATCGTGGCCATCGACGGCACGCCGACCAGCAATCTGAGCCTGCAGGAAGCCGTGGACCTGATGCGCGGCAAGGCCGGTACCGATATCGAGCTGTTGCTGCTGCGGGATGGCGAACAGGAGCCCCGCGACCTGACGCTGACCCGCGAATCGATCCAGTCCGAGAGCGTCTCCAGCCGCCTGCTGGAGCCCGGCTACGGCTATCTGCGGATCAGCCAGTTCCAGAGCCGGACCGGCCAGCAGACGCATGATGCGCTGGGATCGTTGATGAAGCCTGGGCCGCTGAAGGGGCTGGTGCTCGACCTGCGCAACAATCCCGGTGGCGTGCTCTCGAGCGCGGTCGACGTGGCCGATCAGTTCCTCTCCAGCGGACTGGTGGTCTACACCAAGGGCCGGCTGACCGATGACGACATGCGCTTCACCGCCCACGCCGACACGACGGCTCCCGACGTGCCACTGGTGGTGCTGATCAACGGGGGCAGCGCCTCCGCCGCCGAGATCGTCGCCGGCGCGCTGCAGGATCAGGGTCGTGGCGTACTGATGGGCACGCGCAGCTTCGGCAAGGGTTCGGTGCAGCAGGTGATGCCGCTGGGCAACGGCGATGGGCTCAAGCTCACCACCGCGCGCTACTACACCCCCAGCGGGCGTTCGATCCAGGCCGAGGGCATCGCACCCGACGTTCGCGTGGTCAGCGGGCGCCTGGAGGTCGAGGAGAACAGCGGCTTCCAGCTTCGCGAGTCCAACCTGCGCGGGCACCTGCTGAACGGCAATCCCGACCAGGCGGCGGACAATCCCGACACCCCGGTCGCGGCCAACGACTACCAGTTGGGAGAGGCGCTGAACCTGCTCAAGGCGCTCAACGTGGTGCAGCGGCCCCGGGCGGCGTCAGCCCCTGCCACCCAGGAGAGCGCCAAGCCCGCTCCCTGACGAGCCGCGAGCCAGCGTGATCGGAAGATAACGATGCAACGGCTGCCCAAAAGGCAGCCGTTTCACGACAGGGGCTAGATGGGCGCTCCCTGGTGAAAGCGCAATTGCCAACTTCCTGACGTTAACCACCAGAGGGAGCAGCGTCTGGCCCAACGCTCGCACGACCCATCGGAACGAAGATTTGCGGAACGATAGAAAAGCAGCGCGGATTCTGCCGAAAGACGCAGACAATAATCTCCTTCTGCATGGATTCTGATATCCAAGCTCGCCTGGTCCTCGTACGCTGATTTGAGCACGTCGTCACGCGTGTAATGCTGCCCGGAGCGACCCACTTCATAGAAATCAGGGTGCAAATACTGGCAAATGGCCATCGGCGAGCGTCTGACGATTGGCTGATGCAACCTCCTCTCTCGCTCAGCGAGAACTGTCAGAAGTGTCGAATCTTCGGACCAGTCCTTCATCGACACCGCTCGGGCAGATCGCCGTACTCCCCCAGCGCCTGGCGGATCAGCAGCCGCTTCACCGGCATGAGGCGATTCACGCCGGAGAGCCCCCAGTTGCGGGCGAGCCGAAGCGCCGGTTGCCGGCTGCCGAACAACCGCTGGAAGCCCTGCATGGCGGCGAGCATGGCCGCGTTCTCGTTGCGTCGGCGGCGCTCGTAGCGAACCAGGATGCGTCGGTCTCCCGGCGGCGCACCGCGCCGTCTGGCGCGTACCCACTCCTCGGCCAGGACCGCGGCATCCATCAATCCGAGATTGACGCCCTGTCCTGCCAGCGGATGCAGGCTGTGGGCGGCATCGCCGACCAGCGCCAGGCCGTCGTCGACGTAACGCTGTGCATGACGCTGGGTGATCGGGAAGTGCGGCGCGGCGTCGATGACCTCGACGTCGCCCAGCCGCTCCCCCAATCCGCGGGCGAGCTCGATGCCCAGTTGCGCTCGCCCCTCGTCGGTATCGGCCAGCGCCGTCAATCGTCGTGCCTCGCCGGGGGTGGTGGACCAGACGATCGAACAGTGGTCGTCCCGACCGTCGATGGTCAGCGGCAGGAAGGCCAACGGGCCGGAGGCGAGGAAAGCCTGGCGCGCGACAAAGCCATGGCCGACGGCAGTGCGTACGGTGGTCACCACGGCAGCCTGGCCGGTCTCGCGCTCGCTGACCGGGATACCGGCCATCGCCCGCAGCGGGGAGTTGGCGCCGTCGGCACCGACGATCAGCGGTGCCCGTCGCTGCGACCCGTCATCCAGGGTTATCACGGCGTCGCTGTCATGGCGAATACCGTCGCGAGCCACGCTCTGTCGGCGTTCGTAGCCGGTCACTCGAGCCTCGTGCAGCCACTCGACGTTGGGTAGCGACTGCAGGCGTCGGGCCAGTCCGGCCAGCAGCAGGTCGTTCTCGACGATATGTCCGAGCGCATCGACACCCACCTCGTCGGCACCGAAGTCGACCTCGCCGCTACCTTCGGCGTCCCAGACCTGCATGCCACGGTAGGCGGACACCCGGCAGGAGGCGATCCAGGGCCAGACGTCCAGCGCCATCAGCAGACGCTGCGAGGCCGCCGTCAACGCACTGACGCGCAGCGCCGGTTTGCCCTGCCCCAGGCGCGCATCGCTTCCCGGCGCCGGGGCCGCATCGACCACGGTCACCTGCCAGCCGGCCTCGCCCAGCAGCAGGGCCAGTGTCGAGCCGACGATCCCGCCGCCGGCGATGATGACATCACTCTCACTCGGGTCCATTACGCGTTCTCCTTCTCTCGTCGCATGCCGCGCCATCCTCTGGCCCGTTCACGTCCAGGCTCGTCCACCGGCAGCGCTAGCGCTCGATGCCCATCGCGTGCCTCGCCAAGGTCCGGCGCAACGGCCCCAGCGCGTTGAGGCCGACCAAGCCGGCGGCACGAGCCGGCCCCAATGCCGCGTGATCGATGCCGAACAGCCGGATCAGCCCATCGCTGAAGCGCACGATCCGGTGCGTGTCCGCCGTGCGTCTCGCCTCGAAGCTCGCCAGCGTTCGGGGGTCGCCGGCGGCAACGCCGTCCGCTCGCGCCGCGTCGATGGCACCGGCCAGGTCCATCACGCCACGCAGGGCCAGATTGAAACCCTGCCCGGCGACCGGATGCAGCGCATGCGCCGCATTGCCCAGTATGGCCAGATGCGGGCGAATCGTCTCCCGCGCCGTGATCAACGACAGCGGATAGGTGTGCCGCTGCCCCACCTGTCGAAAGCGGCCCGCACGATCGCCGAAGGCTCGCTGCAGGCGCTCGAGAAAGGCGCCGTCGGAGAGCGCCAGGGTCTCGTCGAACGCGCCCTGCCGGTGGGTCCAGACCAGCTCCATCCGCCGCCCGCCGAGAGGCAGCAGGGCCATCGGCCCTTCGCGGGTGAAGCGTTCGAAGGCCCAGCCACCGTGAGCACGGCTGACCTCGACGTTGGCGATCAACGCGGTCTGCTCGTAGGAATGGTGATCGCTCTCGATGCCGAGCCGCTCCTTGAAGCCGGAACGCCCGCCGTCGGCCAGCACGGTCAGGCCGGCGTGAATGACCTCGCCGCTGTCCAGCACGAGCCGATAGCCACCGCTCTCGGTCTCCAGCGATTCGACCCGGGCCGGACAGCGCCAGTCGATGGGCAGCGACTCGAGGCGGGCATGCAGCGCTCGCCCCATCCAGGCGTTGGGGATGACGTAGCCCAGCGCCTCGACGCCAAGCTCCGAGGCGTGCAGCCGGGTCGTGCCCAATCGGCCACGCTCGCTGACGTGGATGTGGCGGATCGCGGACGCCTCCGTTGCCATCGCCGACCACACGCCGAGCCGCTCGAAGTGCCGTCGCGAACCGTAGGCGATGGCGCTGGCCCGGGCGTCGAAGCTGGGTTGGTAAGCGTTGGCCTCGGCGCTGCTGGGCAGCGGCTGAGGCTCGATGATGGCGACGCGCAGAGGCGCCCGCTCGTCGGCCAGCTCGCGCTCCGCTGCCATGGCCCCGCCCCGGGCGCAGGCGAGGCTGGCGCCCACCAGGCCACCGCCGATGATGGCCACGTCGACCGTGGTGGATTGCCGTGTCTGAGACATCTGCACCAGCCGCTCCCTTACGATTGAAAATTCAGACGCCAGTATCCACGCACCCTACACTGGCTTTACATCGGTTACGTAATTTTCAGGCGCCATTCGGCATCGATCAAAAAACGATCAGCTCCGCGCCTGCATCAGCGTCTCGATATCCTCCGCCGCCTTAGGTACCTGCGAGGTCAGTACCTCGCGGCCGGACTCGGTGACCACCACGTCATCCTCGATACGGATACCGATGCCGCGATAGGCGGACGGGATGTCTTCGGCATTCGGAATGTAGAGTCCGGGCTCGATCGTCAACACCATGCCCGGCTCCAGCCGGCGGGATTCGCCGTCGACCCGATAACTGCCGACATCGTGGACGTCGAGGCCGAGCCAGTGCGAGGTCGAGTGCAGATAGAAACGCCGGAAGCGCTGGGACTCGATGTTCTCCTCCAGCTCGCCCTCCAGCAAACCGAGCTCGGTCAGGCCCGCGGTCAGATCGCGCACCACGCCCTGGTGAATGGCCTCCAGCGTGACGCCGGGCTCGACCGCGGCCACGGCACGCTCTTCCGCCGCCAGCACGATGTCGTACAACGCCCGCTGAGCGTCGCTGAAACGGCCGTTGACCGGGAACGTCCGGGTAATGTCGCCGGCGTAGAGGTCGAACTCGCCACCGGCGTCGATCAACACCAGGTCGCCATCTTCCAGCGACGCGGCGTTCTCGACGTAGTGCAGCACACAGGCATTGTCCCCGCCGCCGACGATGGTGCCGTAGGCAGGCGCCCGGGCACCGTGCCAGACGAACTCGTGCTCGATTTCGGCCTGCAGCTGATATTCGAAGCGGCCGGGGCGACTCGCCTGCATGGCCCGCCGGTGCGCCAGCGCACTGATCTGCGCGGCGTGTCGCATCAGCGCCAGCTCGGCCTCGCTCTTGGTCAGGCGGAACTCGTGGATCAAGGCACTGACATCGGCAAACCGGGTGGGCGCGACAGCCCCCCGTCGCGCCCGGGCGCTCAGCTGTGCGCGCACGCCCTCGGCAATGCCCATGGCGGTAGTGTCGGCCAGCGGCAGGAAGACGGTCTGGCGACCGTCCAGCAGTTCGGTCAGATTGTGACGCTGGGTGTTATCGAACGCCTCATCCATGCCGTAGTCGCTCACGGCCCCTTCGGGGCCGATGCGAATGCCGGTCCAGGCCTCCTTCTCGGGATCCTTCTCCTGGCAGTAGAGGATCGCCTCACCGGCTTCCCGGCCGGGCAGCAGCACCAGCAGCGCGTCGGGTTCGGGGAATCCGCACAGATAGTGGAAATCGCTGTTCTGGCGGAACGCGTATTCGCTGTCGTGATTACGCGTCTTGAGCGCGGCACCCGGCAACAGCACGGCACTGTGTTCCGGCAGTTCGGCCATCAGGCGCTCGCGACGGGCCGCGAACTCCTCTGGCGAGATGGGGGCGGGGCGCGGTAGCGGCTCGGGTCGCATGTCTCTCTCCTTGAGCGGAGCGTCTCGGGACTCGCCGGGACGCCGGGAATATCGTCGCTCACGCGACGCGGTGCGCGGGCGAACTCAATGCAACGATGACGGTGTCTCGCCCTCGTCGCCGGCAGTATCGACACGCTCGTTCTCGACCTGCTCCACCTGGGGTTCTCCAGGGTGCTGTTCGGTGTAGAGCAGCATCGCTGCCATTCGGGCATGTTCGCTCAGCGCGAAGAGATCGTTCTCGTTCTCGGGGTCATCGGCGATGTCGACATCGATCGCCGACAGCTGGCCGAGATCCTCCAGCGCCTCTTTCAGCGGCGAGGACCAGTTCTCGTAGGTTTCGCCATCCACTTCGTTGACGACTTCGAGAAAGCCCTGGGTCCACTCCTTGAGCCCCTGGGCGCGCTCGGAGAGCGAAAACAGCTCGTCCGGCAACAGCGGCTCGAAATTGAGCTCGGCGGCTGAGAGCGCGTCCAGCGGCTGGCGGCGCCAGCCCAACAGCACGTCCGCGTCCTCACGGCTTTCCGGCTGTTCCACGTTGAGCGACAGGCAGACCTCCTCCAGCCACCCCTCGGTACTCAAATCGTGCAAACCGAGCTCGGCGCACAGTCGGCCGTCGAGAAACGCCGGCGACTGCATGCTGCCATGCGCCAGAAAGACATTGGCGACGGTGGAAAAATCGAGCTGGTCGTTGATGATCGACATGTCGGCATCCATGATTGGGTGATCGCAAGAGCCGGCGGGCGCGCAGCGCCGGCGAGGCGGCTCGTTGACCGCCAATAACCGGCTCTCTATAGTGATTCATCAATCGCGGCGGCACGCTGCCCGGGTCCTCGACCCCGCCTGGCAAAGCCGGTCACCGACCGCAGGCAGGGTAACGAATCCGGACGCGCTCGGCGCGAATGCCTGCCATCTTACCGCATCGATCTTCACCGCCCACCCCGGAGCGACAACATGAGCGACACGTCTCGCCCGACGACCGAAGTCACCCTGCTGGGCAAACCCTACGTGATCGCCTGCCCGCCCGAGGAGCAGGATCAACTGAAGCGCTCCGCCCGCTACCTGGATCGCGCCATGCACGGCATCCATTCGCGGGGCAAGGTGCTGGGTGCCGAAAAGATCGCGATCATGGCCGCCCTCAATATTACCCACGAGCTGCTGACGGCGCTGGATTCGCATCGCGCCGGCGAGCAGAGCCTGAGTGATCTGAGCGAGAGGCTGGAACGTGCGCTGGCCAAGGCGGGCGAACCCGGCCGGCAGACACCGTGATGCCGAAAGGCCGTCGGCATCGCAATCCGCCATTGGGCAACGGGGGCCGCTCTGCTACGATAGTGGGGTTTCCTGGAGTGTGCGCCAGTCATTACAAGTCCCTCGAGCCTATGCGCAGTACCCAGGGGGCCAATTGCTAGGCAGGCCCGTGTGCATGTCCGCGCGTCGGAAAGCCTGAAGGCCTGCCTGCGGCCACCCACCTTGAACCAATAGGTTCAGGGCCAGAATGACAGCGGCACTCTGGGGAACTCTCTTGTCGTTCAACGAGACCACCGCAACGATCACCCATGACGCTGCCACGGCTTTATCGCCGGCCGTCGACGGGTGTCTCGATCGACGCGAGCTTCGACGCGAACTGCGTCGCCGCCGTCGCGCGCTGACCCCGCATCAACGACGCCTGGCCTCCCGCGAGCTCTGCCGCCGCCTGAGGTGCCTGCCTGAACTGCAGCGCGCCCGCCGCGTGGCGCTCTACCTGCCCAACGATGGCGAGATCGACCCGCGCCCGCTGATCGACTGGTTCACCGCCCGCCGCGTCCACGTCTATCTCCCGGTATTGCGCCCGCTGGTCGAGAATCGGCTGTGGTTCGTGCGCTATCACGCCGGTACCCGGATGACCCGCAATCGCTTCGGTATCGCCGAGCCGGACACCCGCTTCGGGGCCCATCGCGCCAATCGGTTGCCCGCCTGGGCGCTGGATACCGTGCTGCTGCCATTGGTGGGATTCGACGACGAAGGCCAGCGGATCGGCATGGGCGGCGGCTTCTACGATCGCACCTTTGCCTTCGCCCGACGCCAGCGCCCCAGGCCCCGGCTGATCGGGCTCGCCCACGACTGTCAACGCGTCGACTCGCTGCCCGTCGAGCGCTGGGACGTGCCGCTGGACGCCATCGTCAGCGACCGGCGAATCGTCCGACCCCGCAGCTGATCGGTGGCTCGAAACGGCCGGAAACGAAAACGGCCGGCAGCGTTTCCGCTACCGGCCGTTTCGAGCCACACCCCACTGGCTGATTCTCTTCACCACACCGCGATTCGACGACCGTCGCCAGTCGAGCGATCCGGCGTGTTCACCACCGGGCCTCAGGCGCCCAGCAGCGTCTGCGCGTAGCCCGTCGCCACCACGCCGACGCCGAAGATCAGTACCAATGCCATTACCAAGTCGGGCTTGCGTCTCATGTCGACTCCGCTGCGTTGGGTTCGGTCGCTGCCCCCCGCAGCGACGCGCACGACTATAGGGTCAGGCCAAAATCTTGACAAGAGTGTTTCCGGCCCGGATGACACCTTTTTTCGTTACCCAATAGTATCGGCATTCATACAAAAAGGTTGAGATCGGATTCAGAGACTTTTAGCGCCTATTTCATCCTTTTACGACGGCTTCCCACGAATGTTAGGCCATGAACAGCCGGTAGGCCGTGTTGTCGGTCTCCTTCCAGTAGCGATAGCCGATGCGATCGAAGTGCTCCTCGGCATGGGCGCGGTCGCCGTTGGGCATCTGCAATCCCACCAGCACCCGGCCGTAGGCGGCGCCGTGATTGCGGTAGTGGAACAGCGAGATGTTCCAGTCCGCCGGCAGGTGGGTGAGGAAGTTCATCAAGGCGCCGGGGCGTTCGGGAAACTCGAAGCGATAGACCTCCTCCTCGAAACGCTCCCTGGGCCGACCGCCGCCCAGATGGCGAATGTGAAGCTTGGCCAGTTCGTTGTCGGTGAGATCCTCGACCGGATAGTCGGCCTCGCGCAGCCGGCGGATCACCTCTTCGCGATCCTCGCCACCCGGCTTGACCTGGACACCGACGAAGATGTGCGCGCCCTCCGGATCGGCGTAGCGATAGTTGAATTCGGTCACCATGCGCCGCCCGATCACCCGGCAGAACTGCTTGAAGCTGCCCGGCCGCTCGGGAATCTCCACCGCCAGGATCGCCTCGCGCTGCTCGCCCAGCTCGGTGCGCTCGGCGACGTGCTGCAGCCGGTCGAAATTGATGTTGGCACCAGAGTTGATGCACAGCAGCGTCTGATCCTTGACCTGCGTCTGCTGCACGTATTTCTTCAACCCCGCCAGCGACAGCGCCCCGGAAGTCTCCGCCACCGCCCGCGTGTCGTCGAAGGTATCCTTCACCGCCGCGCACATCTCGTCGGTGTTGACGGTGATCACGCCGTCGACGTGATGACGCAGGATCTCGAACGGCGCTTCGCCGATCTGCGCCACCGCGACGCCTTCGGCAAACACCCCGACCTGATCCAGCGTCACCCGCTCGCCGGCCTCCATGGCCGCCTTGAGGCAGGCGGAGTCCTCGGCCTCGACACCGAACACCTTGATCTCCGGTCGCAGGTACTTGATATAGGCCGCGATACCCGCCAGCAGGCCCCCGCCGCCGACGGGGACGAAGATCGCATCAAGCGGGCCGGTGTGCTGGCGCAGGATCTCCATCGCCACCGTGCCCTGGCCGGCGATCACGTCGAAATCGTCATAGGGCGGAATGTAGGTATAGCCATGCTCGGCGATCAGCTCCCGGGCGTGGCTCAGCGCTTCTCCGAAGGCGTCGCCCTTGAGTACCACCCTGGCGCCCCAGCCCCGGACCGCCGACACCTTGATGTCCGGCGTGACCCGCGGCATCACGATCACCGCCTTGACCCCCATCTGTTTGGCCGCCATCGCCAGACCCTGGGCATGGTTGCCCGCGGACGCCGCAATCACGCCCTTGGCCTTCTGCTCGTCGCTCAACTGCGCCATCTTGTTGTAGGCACCGCGGATCTTGAACGAGAACACCGGCTGCAGGTCTTCGCGCTTGATCAGAATGCGGTTGGAAAAGCGGCGGGAGAGCGCGGGCAGCGGGGAGATCGGGGTCTCCCGGGCCGCCTCGTAGACGCGGGCCTGGAGGATCTTCTTGACGATGTCTTCGAGTTGCATTCGGGTATGTCCTGGCGAACAGCTGGGGGTGCAGCGCTCCCGCCTCGGGGTCGGCGGGCACGGGAACGGTGGGTAACAATAGTGGACCCGTATTGTTAGCAGACCCCGGCCCCGAGCGTCCAGCGACATCGGCAGCGTGTGCCGCTTGCTTTATACTGGCCGCGCTCCGAGCGTACCCGTATCGAACCCTTCCCTCTCAGCCTGCCGGAACCGACATGACCCAGGACGATCTCAAGCGCGCCGTCGCCGCCGCAGCCCTCGAAGACATCGACAACCTGCTGACCCCGGATGCCGTGATCGGCGTGGGCACGGGCTCCACGGCCAACCACTTCATCGATCTGCTGGCCGCTCGCCGGCACGACTTCCGCGGCGCGGTAGCGAGTTCGGAAGCGACGGCAGCGCGGCTGAAGTCCCACGGTATCGACGTACTGGAACTCAACCATGTCGGCACCGTTCCGGTCTATGTCGACGGCGCCGACGAGATCGATGGGAAACTGCGCATGATCAAGGGCGGCGGTGCGGCGCTGACCCGGGAGAAGATCGTGGCCGCCTGCGCCGAGCGCTTCATCTGCATCGCCGATGCCAGCAAGCGGGTCGAGGTGCTGGGCGGCTTCCCGCTGCCGGTCGAGGTGATTCCGATGGCGCGCTCCTACGTCGCCCGCGAGATGGTCAAGCTCGGCATCACGCCGGTCTATCGGGACGGCGTGCTGACCGACAACGGCAACCGTATCCTCGACGGTTACGACAAGCTGTTCGACCAGCCCGAGGCGATGGAAGCGGCGCTGGATGCCGTGGTCGGCGTGGTCACCAACGGCCTGTTCGCCAAGCGCCCGGCCGACGTGCTGATGCTGGGTACCGGCGGTGGCGTGGAGCGCATGACCCGCTGACCCGACCCGCTACAGCCGATTGGGGCACTCGATGCCTTCGGCGAAGGCCATCAGGTTGGCCCGGGTCACCTGGGCGATCTCGCGCAGCGCCTCGACGGTGAAGAAACCCTGGTGCCCGGTGATCAGCACATTGGGGAAACTCGCCAGGCGCGCGAACACGTCATCGTCGATGATCTCCGCCGAGTGGTCGCGGAAGAACAGTTCGCTCTCCTGCTCGTAGACGTCGATGGCCAGCGCCCCCAGCTGACGTGATTTCAGCGCACCGATGACCGCGGGGGTATCGATCAGCGCCCCTCGCGAGGTATTGACCAGCATGGCGCCCGGCTTCATCGCCGCCAGGGTCCCGTCATCGATCAGGTGATGGGTCTGCTCGGTCAGCGGACAGTGCAGCGAGACGATATCGGAGCGTGCCAGCAGCGCCTCGAGCGGGACCGCTTCCCCGTAGGCCTGGAACGCGTCGGCAGGAAAGGGATCGAAGCCCAGCACATCGCAGCCGAGTCCCTTCAGGATACGTGCCATGCACAGTCCTATCCGCCCCGTCCCGATCACGCCTGCCGTCTTGCCATGCAGCGTGACCCCCAGCAGCCCATCGAGTGCGAAGTTGCCCTCGCGCACGCGGTTGAAGGCCCGGTGAGTCTTGCGGTTCAGGGTCATGATCATCGCCAGCGCGTGTTCGGCCACCGCCTCCGGCGAGTAGGCCGGCACCCGCGCCACGAACAACCCGAGTCGGTGGGCAGCCGCGAGGTCGATGTTGTTGAAACCGGCGCAGCGCAACACGATCGCGCGGATTCCGAGGGCGGCCAGCATGTCGAGCACTGCGGCGTCGAGGCAGTCGTTGACGAATACGCAGACTGCATCACTGCCCGCCGCCAGCGCTACGGTGCCGGCATCGAGACTGGCCTCCTGATAGTGCCACTCGATGTCGTCATCGGCATCTTGCACGACAGCGAGTTCGTCGAAAAAGCGGCGATCATAGGGCTGGGCACTGAAAACGGTAACTCGCATGGCGAAAAACTCGCGGCATCGGGAGACATCTCCCAGCGTAGTGCCCCCTGGCACCGCCGCCAGGGACCAATTGCCGCGGCCCGGCAGCAACGGCGCTTCCATCGACCCAAGCGGAGGTCACTCGAGCGTGCTACCCATCGTTCATCACCCGGGCTACAGCATCGACTGGCCCGAGCGCCATCCGTTCCCGATGGCGAAATTCCGAATCCTGCGCAAGCGCCTGTCGACGCTGGGCTTCGACGACCGTGACGACGTTTGCTGGATCACCCCTGCCCCGGCCACGAGCCAAGCGCTGCTGCGTGGACACACCGCCGACTACCTGCAGCGTTTCTACCTGGGCGAGATCGCGGCCACGCGGCGTACGCCGAGCGGCTTCCCCTGGTCGCCGGCGCTGGTCGAACGCACCCTGCTGGAAGTCGGCGGGACACTCGCCGCGGTGGGCAGCGCCATGCAGACCGGGCTGGCACTCAACACCGCCGGCGGCACCCACCACGCCTATGCCGATCGTGCCAGCGGCTACTGCCTGCTCAACGATCTCGCGGTAGCCGCCCATCACCTGCTGGCCGAGTATCGCCTCGAGCGGGTCCTGATCGTCGACTGCGACGTGCATCAGGGAGATGGAACGGCCTGGATCTTCCGCGACGAGCTACGGGTCTTCACGCTGTCGCTCCACGGCGAGGCCAACTTCCCGTTCGAGAAGCGCCGGAGCGATCGCGACGTGGCGCTACCCCGCGGCACCGGGAACGATGCCTATCTGGAGCGCCTCGAGACGGCGCTGGACTCGATCCTGCGCGACTTCCAGCCGCAGTTCGTGCTGTTCGATGCCGGCGCCGACGTGCACGCCGACGACCGGCTGGGGCATCTGTCGTTGAGCGACCACGGCCTCTATCGCCGTGATTATCGGGTGCTGGCGAAGTGCCGAAGACTGGGCATTCCCGTCGCGGGCGTCATCGGCGGGGGCTATGACCGCGATCTCGAGGCGCTGGCCGGGCGTCACGCCCAGTTGTTTCTCGCCGCGCTGGCGTTGACCGCCGGGTGAGCGGGTAGCGGGTCGGACCGGGACGACAGCTGTCCGGAAAGCGCGAAATACCGGTGCATCACCAGCAGCGAGATCAGGTGCTCGAGGCGCGTATCGCGAAATCGATCCACATGGGCGTTGGCGTTGCGGATGATCGCTTCGGCTTCTTCCGGACGCGTCGAGTAGTAGTCCATCTTCTCCTCGAGATCGTGGCAATCCTCGGCCAGCGGCACATAGTGGACATAAGGCTCCAGCGCGCCTTCCATGAACCAGGTCTCGTAACGCGGAGGCGGCATCAGGCAGAGCGAGTTCGACGACAGGATCCACTTCAGATTGGTGGCAACGTCCTTGCCCTCGAGGCTCAGCACGAACTTGTACTGCAGTTGCGCCTCGATCGACAGATAGGGTCGATAATCCGGCTGATGGCGCCGCTTGGCATGGCTCTGGCCGATATCCATCCGCGGGTGCCGGCAGAACCGGCGCAGCACCGCGGCCCGGTGCTCATGGAAGCACTTCCCCCGCCAGACGACGCCGGTCTTCTTGTCGGCGTACCGCAACCGGTCGTTGGCGAAATGGAAGTGGCGCACGCTGTTGAGCTTCAACAGCAGGTTGTTGGCGTTGCCCGGCGGGGTCTCGCGACAGATCGGGCGGCTCTTGACGATCGTCGGCGTCTCGGCCACCCAGGTCACGTCGCCGAAGCGGTAGTTGAAACGCAGCTCGGGATCGAAATGACGAACCACCCGTCTGGCATCCAGGTAATAGGCGCCGCGCTTCTCGTAGCGAAAATCGCCGATACGCACCGCCCCGTCGCCAGGGTCGAAAGGGCTCGCCAGACGGTTGTAGTAATCGACTCGTTTCATGACGGCACGCATCTCCTCGTCGGAGAGCGTCGCCATCAATCGATGCAGACGTTGGCGATAGAGACTGTCGGGAACGAGCAGGCTGGCGATACCGCCAGTATAAAATCGCAACTTGCGACTCTTGAATCGAAAGTCCATACGGGAATATCCAGCAGCCAAGAGGTTCGAGCCATCGAAGAGTGTCGCAGGCATTTCTGACACGCTTCTGACAGACCGAACTTTCAATCATTCCCGTCGATGACGTTACGAATCGTTCAGCAGCGCTGCGATTCTCTTACGGGTCCTCGCCAGCGCCCCCCGATTGGCCTCGACCACGGCCCGCCCGGCCGCGCCAAGCCGGTGACGGCGATCGTCGTCCTCGAACAGCGAGATCAGCGTGGCGCCGAGCTCATCGGCATCGGCGACCTCGAGCCTGGCCTCGCCGGCCGCCAGCGTATCGGCGATCTCACGCAGGTTGTCGAGATGGGGACCGCTTACCACCGCCACGCCAAGCGCCGCCGGCTCGAGCAGATTGTGGCCGCCGACCGGCTCGAGCGAGCCACCGACGAAGGCGACATCGGCGCAGCCGTAGAGCCGCATCAGATCGCCCATGGTATCGCCCAGCAGTACCGTGGTTTCCGGGGTGACCGGCATTCGCGCGCTCAATCGCACGACCTGCTCCCCCCGCTCGCGGCAGATCGCGTCGACGGCATCGAAGCGCTGGGGATGGCGCGGCACCAGAATCAGCAGCGCGTCGGGACAACGGCGTTTGAGCGCGGCATGGGCGATCAGCGCCTGCTCGTCTTCCCCCGGATGGGTGGAGCCTGCGATCCAGACCGGTCGCGCTCCCCAGCTCGCCCGCAGTCGCTGGCTGGCGTGGCGCGTGGAATCGTCCACGTCGAGATCGAACTTCAACGCCCCGGTCACCGTCACCCGCGTCGCCGGTGCGCCCAGCGAGACGAACCGCTCGGCGTCCAGTGGCGACTTGGCACCGATCCAGGCCACCGTCTCGAGCATGCCCCGGCTGAGGGCCCCGAAGCGCTGGTAGAGCCGGAAGGCACCGGCACTCAAGCGGCCATTGGCGACCACCACCGGCACGCCCCGGCGTCGGCACGCCGCCAGCAGGTTGGGCCAGAGCTCGGTTTCGGCGATGACCGCCAGGCGGGGTTTCAGTCGGGCGATGAAACGTCGCGCGCTGATCGGGAAATCCAGCGGCAGGAAATGGTGGGAGACCCGTTCGCCGAACATCTGGCGAACGCGCTCGGCGCCGGTGGCGGTCATGGTGGTGACGACCAGGTCGTGATCCGGGTGATCATCCAGCAGCGAGCGGATGAGGGGCGCCGCCGTGACGACTTCACCCACCGATGCCGCGTGCAGCCACAGCCGCGGGCGATCGCCCTCCACGGCGATGAAGCCAAGCCGCTCGCGACGGGGGTGAGTGGGCAACCACTCACGCCACACTCGCCACCAGATCAGCGGCGACAACAGACAGACGGCCAGCGAGTAGAGCCAGCGCGCGAGTCGCGACGAGAGGCCGTGTCGAGCGCGCACCGCGGCTCAGCGCTCGCGGTCGAGAATGGTATCGATCATGGTGGTGGTCGAGACGCCATCCTCGAAGCCCAGCACCAGGACTTCGCCGCCATTGGCGATGACCGCCTCGCCACCGGCGATATCCTCCGGCCGGTAGTCGCCGCCCTTGACCAGCCGATCCGGCAGGATCGCCTCGATCAGCCGCGCCGGCGTGTCTTCGCCGAAGGGGACGACCCAGTCCACCGCGGCCAGCCCCGCCAGCACCTGGGCCCGGCGCGCCAGCGTGTTGATGGGCCGCTTGGGCCCCTTGAGCCGGGCCACCGAGGCGTCGTCGTTGACCGCCACGATCAGGCGGTCGCCGAGGCGCTTGGCCTGCTCCAGATACGCCACGTGGCCGGCGTGCAGGATGTCGAAGCAGCCGTTGGTCATCACCACGCGCTCGCCGCGAGCCTGCGCGGCACGCACCGCCCCGACGAGCGGGCCTTCCCCGATGACGCCGTATTCGGCCAGGCTGTCGCCGTGCAGTGCCGTGTAGAGCTCCGCCACCGACAGCACCGCGGTGCCGGGCTTGGCCACCACCAGTCCGGCGGCGAGATTGGCCAGCATCACCGCCTCGCCGAAGCCGTGGCCGGCGGCCAGCGCCAGCCCCAACACCCCGATCACGGTGTCGCCGGCGCCGGTGACGTCGAAGACCTCCCGCGCGTGGGTCGGCAGGTGCAGCGGGGCGTGCCCCTCACGGATCAGGGTCATGCCGCGTTCGCTGCGGGTGACCAGCAGCGCCTCGAGCGCCAGCGCCGCCCGCAGCGCCTCGCCCTTCTCCGCCAGTTCGGCATCGTCGGCACAGGGGCCGACGATCGCTTCGAACTCGGCCAGGTTGGGCGTGATCACGCTGGCACCGCGATAGCGGCTGAAATCGCTGCCCTTGGGATCGACCAGCACCCGCTTGCCGGCCGCTCGGGCCGCGGCGATCAGCGTCTCGACCCGGTTCAGGCTACCCTTGCCGTAGTCGGAGAGAATCACCACTTCCGCATCGCCCAGCGCCGCCTCGACCTTGGCGACCAGCGGCGCGGTGTCAACGTTCCACAGCGGCGATTCGAAGTCGAGGCGGATCAACTGCTGGTTGCGACTCATGACGCGCAGCGTGGTGATCGTCGGCACTTCCGGGCTGCGTTGAAAGTGAGCGCTCACATTGGCAGCTTCCAGCGCACGTTCGAGATGGTCGGCGTTGTCGTCGCGCCCCACCACGCCCGCCAGACTGGCGTGGCCTCCCAGCGAGGCGATGTTGAGGGCCACGTTGGCCGCCCCGCCCGGACGATCGTCGGCATCTTCCACCTTCACCACCGGCACCGGCGCTTCGGGCGAGATCCGCGATGTCGCGCCATGCCAATAGCGGTCGAGCATGACATCGCCCACCACCAGCAGACGGGCGTGCTCCAACTGCGAAAGATCAACCTTCATGCGGCGGCTCCGTTACGTCGTCGGCGTTGGCGGTATCGCGTGTCGCGGTCATCAGTCCGTCCAGATGCTCGACCACGTCGTCCAGCGTGATCAGTGCCATGGCGTCGGCGTGGCGCACCCGCGTGCCCCAATTGACGCTCTCGACGGACTTCTTCAGATAGCGGCGCACGGCGTCAGGGTAGCGATTGACCACATGGCTGCGCCAGCAGTACGGGGCCGCGCGATCCGGATTGGTGGTGGCGTAGAGCCCCAGCGTCGGCGTGCCCAGCGCATTGGCCATGTGCACCGGCCCGGAGTCGGGTGCGATCACCACGCGCGCCCGATCCAGCAGGGCCAGCAGGCCCTTGAGCGACGTTCGACCGATGGCGTCGATGATCTCGACATCGGGCACCAGCCGGCGGATCTGCTCGCCCATGTCGCGTTCCTGGGGACTGCCGCCGCCACTCATGACGGTTCTCAGCCCGTAGCGCTGCCAGTCGTGTTCGATCACGGCGGCATAGCCCTCGGCCGACCAGTTGCGGAAGTTGCGCAGCCGCGGGTTGGCGCAGGGGCTGATCACCAGATAGGGCCGGTCGCCGGTCAACTGGCGCGCTTCCTGGTAGGCGGCGTCCGGCACCGGCAGCGACCAGTCGAGCCGGGTATCCTCGACCCCCAGCAGGCGGGCGAAATCCATGAAGGATTCGAGCACGTGTGCCCGTGGATGGGGGGCCAGCTGGCGATGGGTGAACCAGTGCTGCCAATCCTTGGCCCGGGCCTTGTCGTAACCCACCCGCACGTCGCATTTCAGCCCCAACGACAGTACGCTGGCGCGCAGCGCCTGCTGCATGTGCAGCAGGACGTCGAAGCGGACGTCCTCGAGTTGACGCCAAATCGCACGCATGCCCTGGAAACCGGTGGACTTGTCGTAGACCACCAGATCGACGCCATCGAGACCGTCCAGCAGGCCATGTTCGGCCTTGCCGACGATCCAGGTAATCCGCGCCTCGGGCCACTGGCGCTGCAGCGCGCGCACCGTGGGCACCAGGTTGCAGACGTCGCCCAGCGCGGAGAGGCGCAGGATGCCGATATGTCGCGGGCGCTCTGGCAGAGATTGCTTCATGGGCTTGAATGAATTCCCATTGGGTAAAACGCCCATTCTAACGGAAGTTGACCGGGCATGACTCGCACCCCGGCCAACGCGCGTCAATCATGGCGCTTCGACCGAATCATCCAGAAAACCATCCAGACAAGACATTCATGATCGAAGAATCCACTCGCGGCACCACCAGCCGCATCGGCCACCTGGTCAGCCTCAGAAACCTGGGCGGCGTCGAACGCTACTTCACCCGCTTCTATACCCGCCATACCCCGCAGCACGACCACCATGTGCTGTTGCAGACCGACGAGGTCCATTCACTGCTCGAGCCAGCTTACGCCCCTCACCGTGCGGCACGGATGCACAGTATCAAGGGTGGGCGCTGGCGGATTCCCAAGTTCCTGCCGAGCGTGCGCCAGCGTTATCAGCTCGCCATGATGCAGCGTCTGGAACTCGATGCCGTGGTGGTCTGGAACAAGATCGTCAATCATCCGCTGGCGTTCGACGACGGCATCCCGCTGATCCACTTCGAACGCGGGAGTGCGTGGCTGGCAGCGGATGCACCCGGCCTGAGGCGTTATCTCTCGCGGCTGGACGGCGTGCTCTGCAACTCCTACGCCGGCCTGCGGATTCTCCAGCTCAAGTGGCAGCTGGATCCCGACATCCCCTATCGCGTGCTGCAGAACGCCATCCGTCTCCCGGAACAGGCCGCCAGCCACCCCGGCGACCGCTTCAGGCTCGGTTTCGCGGGCCGGATGACGGGCCTGAAGGCGCCGATGGTCGCCCTGGAAACCTTCGCCGAACTCAAGCAGCGCTGCCCCGAGGCGGAACTGTGGATCGCGGGCAGCGGGCCGCTGGAGCCGGTGTTGAAGCAGTGGACAGCGCGGTGGGGATTGAACGACAGCGTTCACTTCAAGGGCCTGGTCGACGACATGTCGGGCTTCTACGCCTCGCTGGACGCCTTCATCTGCCCCTCCTGGCGCGAACCCTTCGGCAACGTGGTCCAGGAAGCCCTGGCTCATGGCCTGCCCACGCTGGTCGGCAATGCCGATGGCCTGCCGGAGCTCGTGCGTCATGGCGTCAATGGCGCCGTCCTGAACCCCGGCCGTTCGCGTTACAGCCTGGCGCGCTACGACCCCCGCTGCGCCAAGGGGCCCGACGAGGTCTACGATCCCACCACCGACAGCCTCGTCGAGGCCGGCGTACTCGAGCCGACGGAAGCCGCCACGGTCCTCGAGGGCTGGGCCCGGGATCCATCGCTGCGGCGACGCATGGCGCAGGCCGCCCGCGAGCAGGTCGCGCGCGATTTCGATCTCGACCGCTATGGGGAGACGCTGGTGGATTTCGTCGACAGCGTGATCCGTACCTAGGGTTCACAGTGAGGCGAAGGAGTCCCGCAGCTTCTCGGTCTGGCGACGGTAGGAGTAATCGCCCACCAACTCGGCAAGCTCGGCACCCAGCGACTCGAGGTCCGATGTCGTCATCAGCTCCTCGAGACGGTCGACCCAGCCCTGGGTGTCGCGGCTATCCAGCATCAGCTCGGCATGGTCGGCCTCGAGCAGTTCGGCGGCACCGGTGGTGGACGAGAGCAACACCGGCGTGCCGCAGGCCATGGCCTCGAGCGACACGCGCCCGAACTCCTCGATGTGCGCCGGCAGCACGAACAGGTCGAGCGCGCCGTAGAGCGTCTCGACGTCGCTGACCGTACTGCGCCAGAGAAAGCGCTCGGCGATGCCGGCCTGTTCGGCCTGGCGCTGGTAGGGGGCGAAGTCGTCCTTGCCGACGACGAGGAAACGGCACCGGCCCGGCAGGCGTTGCTCCAGTCCGGCTGCCATCTCGACGAAGCCGGCCACGTTGCGCTTGGTGAAGTTGCCGGAGGTGATCAACCCGATCAGCCGGGTATCGTCCTCGATGCCCAGTTCGCGCCGCCGCGCCGCGCGGCCTGCCGTGGCCCGTTCGCGGTTGAATATCTCGGGATCGTAGCCGGGGTAGCTGATCTCGATGCGCGAGTCGTCGATGCCGTAGCGATCGCGAAAATCCTCCGCCATCATTCGCGAGTTGACCGCCAGGCGACGAAAC
>NZ_CEXLVS010000001.1:46412-55604 GCF_982684285.1 Salinicola sp.
CACGTGATCGTGAATGGCGGCCACTTCGTGGCCTGCGGGCAGATCGCGGCCATGGATGCGCTGGCTGGCGAGGTGTACGCAGTTGTGCATGTAGACGACATCGGGCGTCTCGACATCGCCGTGGCTGACCAGCATCGCCGGCCGATGTCGCCGGCACCAGGCCTGCACGCGGCGGTTGAACCAGAATCGCCGGAACGGCCCCTTGAATGGCCAGCGCTTGAGCCGGACCAGCTCGGCACCGGCGGCTTCCGCCAGCTCGCGCCGGCCACGCTCGGCCAGGATCGTCACCCGGGAGCCCAGGGTTTTCAGCGCCGCGGCCTGTTCGAAGGCGTTGCGGCTGGCGCCGGTGCTCTTCTCCACCTGGCGAATGGCGATCGCGGCCAGCGGCGCTTGCGGATCTTCGGTCACGGCAGCTTCCTCGAGTTCAATGGACGCCCGACGGGTCGACGAATCCTCGGCGGCACGAGACGCCGACATGCGACAGCAGGTCTGCCCGGTTACAATGCGTCCCGCGGCTCGTCGCCGTCCGGCATATCGCCGCGTTTTCGGCGGCGCGTCAATCCCGCTTCGGCCCTACGTCAAGGATCGGCCATGTCGCTATCGACCTACCATCATCGGGACGCGCATATCTTATACGATCCGACGCGCCTCGCTCAGCCCGACCTGCCGATTCTGCCCCCATTCGGTGAAGCCTGGCTCGACCCGGATGCCTGGGCCGAACGCGGCCTGGTGGTCGGCTCGGCGCCGGGACGCGGCGCCAGCCAGTTCCTGGCCGTCGATGGGGCCGACTGGGTGCTGCGGCCCTATCGCCGGGGCGGCATGGCGGCCAAGGTCAGCCAAGCCGACTATCTCTGGACGGGCCTCGAGCGTACCCGCGGCTTCCGTGAAATGCGCCTGACACGCGCCCTGTTCGAACAGGGGCTGCCGGTACCGGCGCCGGTGGCGACCATCGTGGTGAGACACGCCCTGCGCTACCGCGCGGCGCTGATCACAGAGCGCCTGCCCGGTAGCCGGGCACTGGCGGAGCGCCTGCAAGATGCCTCGCCGGCACTGCTCGCCGACGTCGGCGCCACCATTCGCCGGTTTCACGACGCCGGGCTCGACCATGTCGACCTCAACGCGCGCAACCTGCTGGTTTCAGACGACGATAAGGTTTGGCTGATAGATTTCGACCGCTGCCGGCTACGCCCGCAAGGCGCCTGGCGTCAGCGCAATCTGTCACGACTCGAGCGCTCCCTCGTGCGTTTCTCGCCCGCCAGCGCGGAATCACTCTTCACCGCCATCGCCGAGGGTTATCGAAACGCTCCGGCGGATCACGACAAGGCCTGACCCTCCATGCAAGATACGCTGAGACGCCGTTGGCGCGGCACCCTCCTTTTCGCCCTGGCGCAACTGCCGCTGGTGTGGCTGATCGCACTGCGTTACTCGCCCTACCTCGCCATGCCGCACGACCCCATGGGGGTCGCCTATCTGATCCTGACCTGGATCGGCCACTTCGGCATGCTGGTCCTGCTCGGCTGGCTCCCGCTGGCCGCGCTGGCGCTGGTGCTCAAGGCACGCTGGCTGTGGCTGCCGGCGACCCTGCTCGGTGCTCTGGGGCTCAGCGCGCTGCTGCTGGACACGGTCGTCTATGCCCAGTATCGCTTCCACGTGAACGCCTTCATGGTGTCGCTGTTCCTCAACGACAAGAACGGCGAGATCTTCAGCTTCACCGCCACCACCTGGCTGGTGGTCGTCGGCTGCGTCGTCGCGGCGCTGGCACTCGAAGGCTGGCTCGCCCGTCGCCTGATCGTGGGCAACCGTGGCCGCCGCGTGCCGGTGGGACTCTGCTGCGGCGTGATACTGGTGACGCTGCTCGGCAGCCACGCCCTGCATGTCGTCGCCGATGCCCGCTACCATCGCAGCGTGACCCAGCAGGTCGGCATCTATCCGCTGCTGTTCCCGGCCACCGCCAAGGATTTCATGGAGCAGCACGGCTGGCTCGATCCCCGAGCCGCCCGCGCCGAGCGGGCCGATATCGATGCCAAGCAGGCACAGAATCTCGACTGGCCCAAGAATCCGCTGAGCTGCCAGCCCAGCGACAAGCCCAACGTCATGGTCGTCATGATCGACTCCTGGCGCGCCGACGAGTATGGCCCGCGGAACACGCCCAACCTCTATGCGGCGCTGAACGACAGCGGCCGCCGCTATCTCGATCACTACAGCGGCGGCAACGCCACCCGCAACGGCGCCATGAGCCTGTTCTACGGCCTCAGCGGCAACTATTACGCCTATCTGGACGACACCCAGACGCCGCCGCTTCTGATCACGCAGTTGCAGAAGCAGGGCTACGCGCTGGGCATCTTCTCCTCGGCCAGCCTCGACGGCGTCGGCTTCGACCGCACGATCTTCAGCTCGGTCGACCCGCTGCGGCTGAGCACGCCTGGGGACTCTCCCTCCGGTCGCGACCTGCGCATGACCGAGGACTGGCTGGCCTGGCTCGACCGGCAGGAGCAGCAGGACGACACCCCCTGGTTCGGCATGCTGTTCTACGATGCCCCCCACGGCTATGACGTCCCGCAAGGCGCCGCCCAGCCCTACCAGCCTTCGGTGCAGGGCATGGATTATCTGGATCTGGGCCCGGACACCGATCCGGTGCCCTACGCCAACCGCCACCGCAATGCCGTGCACTACGACGACGAGCTGCTGGGCCGGGTGATCGACGATCTCAAGGCCAAGGGCGAGTGGGAAGACACCATGCTGGTGGTCACCGCCGATCACGGCCAGTCGCTCAACGATTTCGGCAAGAACTACTGGGGCCACAACAGCAATTTCGCCTCGCCGCAGACCCACGTGCCGATGATCGTCAACGGCCCGGGGGTCGAACCCGGACGCGTCGAGGGCATGACCAGCCATCTCGATGTCGCACCGATGCTGATGCGCCACGCCCTGGGCTGCACCAACCCGCTCACCGATTACGCGCAGGGCCAGGATCTGCTGGCGCCGGACATCGACCACCCCTGGGTCCAGGCCAGCAGCTACATCGATTACGGCATCATCGAGCCGGACCGCATCACCGTGGTCGACGGCACCGGCCAGTGGAACATCGTCGACCGGCAGCTCGATCCCATCGACGACGCCGAGTTCTCGCCGGCGGTGTTCGAAGCCATGCAGTGGTTCCGTCAGTTCTACCGCTGACGAACCCCGCGCTACAATGCCTCAGGCGCCGACCGGTAGCGGCGCGTCGCACCGCTCGCGATGCCCCGCCACCGGCCGCCGAATGACGCTCCACTCCCCGACGACCCAGGACTGCCCATGGCCGCCATTACCGGCGTGGTGATCACGCTCGACGAAGCCGACAACATCGAAGCCTGCCTGGCCTCGCTCGCGCGCGTCTGCGACGAGCTGATCGTGGTCGACTCCGGCTCCCGCGACGACACCGTCGTCCGGGCCGAGGCATTCGGCGCCCGCGTGATCCATCAGCCTTACCTGGGCGATGGCCCCCAGAAGCGGGTCGGACCGCAGGCCGCCGGTTATCGCTGGGTGCTGTCGCTGGACGCGGACGAGCGGCTCACCGACGAGGCGGTGGCGGCGATTCTGGCCCTCGATCTGGACGACGCCGGCCACGACGCCTACGCCCTGCGCCGACGCAACTTCATCGGCAGTCGCTGGATCCGCCACTGTGGCTGGTATCCGGACTACTGCATCCGGCTTTTCGATCGCGACCGCACCGGCTTCTCCGACAGCCGCCAGCACGCTTCGGTGCCGGCGACGAATCCGCAGCGCCTGGACGCCGACCTGGAACACTATTCGTTCGCCAACCTGGCAGAACTGTTCGGCAAGGCCAGCGGCCGCTTCTCCAATCGCGCGGCCAAGATCATGTACCTCAAGGGCAAGCGAGCCAACGGCTGGTCGCCAGCGCTGCACGGCGCCAATGCCTTCGTGCGCAAGTACCTGTTCCAGCGTGGATTCGCCGGCGGCCTCGACGGCGTCTCGGTGGCGCTTTCGGCGGCGGTCAACGCCTACCTGAAATACGCCAAGCTGCTCGAACTGCAGCGCGATGCCAAGGTGCGCGACGCCGAAGACTTCGACCGGATCTGGTGAATCGATGGAACGTCACCCGCTGCTCATCCGTCACGTCAACCTGGCCCGCGGCTTTCGCGGTGGCGAGCGCCAGACGCTGCTGCTGATCGAAGCGCTGGCCTGCATCAATGACGAGCGGATCGCGATAACGCAGAGCCTCGTCTGCCGCCGCGACTCGCCGATGCGCGCGGTGCTGGCCGACCGGGCGCTCGGCACCGATATCGAGCTGATCGACGCCGATCATGCCCTCGCCGGGCATGGCCGACACCCGAGGCCAACCCTGGTCCATGCCCACGAGGCCAAGGCGGTGCACTGGGCATGGGTCGAACGGCGCCTGCGCGGTACGCCCTACCTCCTGACGCGGCGAGTCCCCCAGCCGGTGAAGGACAAGCGCTTCAACCGCTGGACCTACCGCGCCGCGGCGAGCGCCGTGGCGATCTCGTCGGTGATCGAGAGCCACCTGCGCGAGCGCGACTGGTGTCCGGTCACCCGCATTCCCAGCGTGCTGTCCGGCCAGCCGAGCGATCCCGAGCGTGTCGCGGCATTGCGCGAACGCTTCGCCGGGCAGCGCGTGATTGGCCATATCGGCGCGCTGGTGGATCGCCACAAGGGGCAACGGGTACTGCTGGCGGCGGCGCGGCGGCTGCGCGAGACGCATCCGGACGTTCGCTTCCTGCTGCTGGGCGAAGGCGACGACGGCGCGGCGCTGAAAGCCGAGAGCGCCGATCTGGACAACGTCATCTGGGAGGGCTTCCAGCCCAATGTCGGCGACTATCTCGAGGTCATGACCCTGTTCGCGTTTCCCTCCCGCAACGAGGGGCTGGGCTCCACCCTGCTCGATGCCATGGATCACGGCGTGGCGATCGTGGCCAGCGATGTCGACGGCATTCCCGATCTGATCGAGAACGACGTCAGCGGCCTGCTGGTGCCCGCCGGCGATGCCGATGCGCTGACCGCGGCGCTGATCGCGCTGCTGGAAGATCCCGCCCGGCGGCAACGACTGGCAGCCGCCGCCAGCCAGCGGCTCGCCGCCTTCACCCCCGCGGCCATGGCCGCGGCCTACCTGACGCTCTATCGCCGGATCAGCGGCCGCTAGCGTGCCCACGGCGCAATACTTGCGCGGCGGGATCGTGGCATCATGACGCCCGAGTGGCCGCACCCGAGCGGCATCGAGATCGTCAGTGAAGCGGAGCATAACCATGAGCAAAATTCGGGTCGGCGTCATCTGCGGCGGCAAATCGGCGGAGCACGAGGTCTCGTTGCAGTCGGCCAGGAACATCGTCGACGCGCTGGATCGCGAGCGTTTCGAGGTCACGGTCATCGGGATCGACAAGCAGGGTCAGTGGCATGTCAACGATGCCGCCGACTTCCTGCTGAACGCCGACGATCCGCGGCGGATCGCCCTCAACCCCTCCGCCGGCGACATCGCGCTGGTGCCAGGCCGCGAACGCCAGCAGCTGATCGCCGCCGAGTCGTCCCAGGGCGCCTTGGGGCAACTCGACGTGGTTTTCCCCATCGTCCACGGCACCCTCGGCGAAGACGGCTCTCTGCAAGGCCTGCTGCGCATGGCCAACCTCCCCTTCGTCGGCTCCGGCGTGCTCGGCTCGGCCGCCGGCATGGACAAGGACGTCGCCAAGCGCCTGCTGCGCGATGCCGGCATCCCCGTGGCGCCCTTCGTCACCTTGAACCGCCGCACCGCCGCCGAGGCCGATTTCGACGCCCTCAGCGCGACGCTTGGCTCTCCGCTGTTCGTCAAGCCCGCCAACCAGGGCTCGTCGGTGGGCGTCAGCCGGGTCGAGACCGCGCTCGAATTCCAGCAAGCGTTGGCGCTGGCGCTGGCCTTCGACCACAAGGTGCTGGTCGAATCCGCCGTGGCCGGTCGCGAGATCGAGTGCGCGGTGCTGGGCAATGACGATCCGGAGGCGAGCGTCTGCGGCGAGATCGTGGTCGAGAACGGCTTCTACTCCTACGACACCAAGTACATCGACGACGACGCGGCCACCGTTGCCGTGCCCGCCGACATCGATGCCGGCGCGAGTGAAGCGATTCGCGACATCGCGGTTCGCACCTTCCAGGTGCTGGAGTGCGCCGGTCTGGCGCGGGTCGATGTCTTCCTCACGCCCGAGGGAAACATCGTCGTCAACGAAATCAACACGCTGCCGGGTTTCACTCGCATCAGCATGTACCCCAAGCTGTGGCAGGCCAGCGGCCTGAACTACTCGGCCCTGGTGACGCGCCTGATCGAGCTGGCCATGGCGAGGCACGCCGGCGACATGGCGCTGAAGAACGCCCGCTGAGACCGGCGGGAACTCGTCGATAACCTGCTTGTCTCGGATTCGTCATGATAGAGTCATGACGACTCTCCATGCGGTGCCCGGAATCGGCATCGATAGAACACGACGTTCACGGATCGAAGCGCGTCATGACCATCTCTCGCGACACTCGACGTTGGTGTGCACTCACCTACATCGGCCTCTGTATCGGTTACGCCATCATGGTGGTCTGGGTTCTGCCATGGTGGACCCCCGTCGCCGTCACGCTCGCCTGGCTCGCCATCGGCCATCGCTTCCATTGGGGCCACGTCTCCCAGCGCGCCACCCAGCGCAAGGCGTGGCCATGGTCGGCCCTGCCGCTGATCCTGTGGTGGGTCTATATCTATCTCGACGACAGTTTCGGCCAGCTCGACCTGGGCGCCGTGATCTTCCATCTCCAGGCCGGCATCGAGGAGAACGGCAGCACCGATCGCCAGATCGCCGGGGTCCTCTACACCGTGGCCGCCATCGCCATGCTGGTCGCCGTGACCTGGCTGGTACGGGCCGATCATCGCTGGCGCCTGTGGGAACGGGTGTTGAGCCTGTTCCTGCTGGCGTTCAACCCGCTGCTGTTCGGGTTGTCGCTGCGCGGCGCCTCGGTGATCGACGACGACGAGAGCTGGCTCAACGATCGCTACCAGCCACCGGAGATCCTCGCCGAAGCGCCCCAGCCACCCAATCTGATCTACCTCTACATGGAGAGCACCGAGCGCACCTACGGCGATACCCAGCGCTTCGGCAACGCCTACGAGGACTTGGATCGGCTGGGCCAGGAGGGCGTGGTATTCCATGGCGTCAAGCAGCTCGACAATACGGGCTGGACGATGGCCGGCATGGTCGCCAGCCAGTGCGGGGTGCCGTTGATGCCCGCCGGGTTGATGCACGACAACCAGTTCGAGCCGCTGTCGGACGTGCTGCCGGGGGTCGACTGCCTGGGCGACCTGCTGCACGCGCGGGGCTACGATCTCACCTACATGGGCGGTGCCAGCACCAAGTTCGCCGGCAAGGCGAAATTCTATCTCGGCCACGGCTTCGATACCGCCCTGGGCCGCGATGAGCTGGAAGACAAGGCCCCGTCCGGTTATCTCAACGACTGGGGGCTCTACGACGATACGCTGCTCGACCTCGCGGAGAAGCGTATCCGACGGCTGCACGACAGCCAGAAGCCCTACGCCTTCTTCGGACTCACCCTGGCGGGCCACCCGCCGTTCGGCCATCCGTCGCAATCCTGTATCGACAACCAGGGCACCTTCGACGGCACCGATATCCTCTACTCGGTCAAATGCACCGGCTGGCTGGTCAGGAATTTCATCGAAAGGCTCCGAGCCGAGGGATTGCTGGACAACACCCTGGTCGTGGTCGCCAGCGACCACCTCTCGATGAAGAACTCGGCGTGGGAGGACCTGATCGCGGAAGAACGCGAGAACACCCTGATCATGCTGGGCAACGGCCTGCGTCCCCGCGTCATCGAGCGCCCGGCGAGCATGGTCGACGTCCTGCCGACGCTGCTGGAGGCCATGGGCTACACCATTCCGGACCATCGGGCCGGGCTGGGCGTCTCGCTGTTCTCCTCGTCACCCACCCTGATCGAGCGCTACTCGCTGGAAGAGATGAACCAGCGCATGCGCAGCGAGAACCGCCTGCAGGAGCGGCTCTGGAACGGCGTCAACTGAGACGCCGGCAACGTCCGGATCGCCACCGACGGCGCGTGCGTAGGCTGGCCCCGGCGACACTAACGTGGCTGGGGCCACTCGATCGGCCCCAGCTCGTCGCCGGGATCCAGCATCCCCGGTTCGGTTTCCGGCGTGCACGAGGCCAGCGCCTCGGCCACGCGGGTCAGGGCTTCCTCTCCGCGGCAGTCGCCGACCACGCGCTGCCACCACTGCCGGTGTACGGCGCGGACGACGACGGGTATCGAGGCCAGCCCCAGGCGCTGCGCCATCGCCAGCCGATGAAGGCCCCGGTTGACCTTGAGCAACCGGCCCTCGCGGGTGACCGCGACCCCCAGATCGTCCTTTCCCAGCCCGACGTCGAACCCCCGGGCCGCCATGTCGTCGAGGAAGCCGAGATAGGTGCGCAGGTAGGCGAGTATCTTCTCTTCCGTGTCGAGCAGGATGCCCTGCTGGTAGGAAGACCAGGGGTGCCCCGACTCGAGCCGGGAACGGTACTGGCGAAAGCGTTCGGTCTGGGTCAGGTCGTCCCTGTGCTCGTCGATATCGCTGACGAAGCGATAGCGCGAACCCCGGCGCAGGTCGCCACGACTCAAATCCCAGTCGCCATCCCAGAGGAAGGCCGAGGAGGATGGGCGTTTTCCCCCGATTCCCTTGGCGTTGAGATCGCGGATCAACTGGCGCGGATCGACGTGGACCACCAGCGCCTCTCCCAGCCTCGCCTCGATCGAGCGCCGTGGCAGGCCGCGGCGCTCGACCCACCGGCCACCCGCTCTACCCTGGGCCCAGCGCCGGTAGAGCGCTTCTTCCAGGGGCGTACCGAGGCCACGTTGAAACCCGTCGCGCAACGCCGCCTGCCAGCGTGCCCGACGAACGCCCCACTTCATGCGGGGGTCGAGCAGTTCACTGAACGCGCCGCCCTCGGCGGGCAGAGGCGGAACAGCTGACGATGGGGGCCGGGAAGCGCACGACATGGGCAATCTACACGGTCGAAGGGAAGAGAGCGGTGTTATCAAACACTGTTCGCGATCGATTCAGCCTAGCATAGCATATTAATAAGCGTGCTACTAAATTTCTCGCTTATTCGTTCCGCTCGCCCGTCACGTCGCCCGTCACGTCGCCCGTCACGTCGCCCGTCACGTCGCCCG
>NZ_CEXLVS010000001.1:55704-57765 GCF_982684285.1 Salinicola sp.
GCCCGTCACGTCGCCCGTCACGTCGCCCGTCACGTCGCCCGTCACGTCGCCCGTCGTCGGCAGGTCGAGAAACTGCTGCATGATCCGGGTATCCCGAAATCGCTCGATCAGCTCCGGGTCGGCCTCCAGCGATGGCGGATTCGCCAGCCCTTCCCGGATCTTGGTCGCCAGACCGGTGACGGTGTTGTCGGCGATCAGGCGTGCCTGGTCATGAATCAGCACGTTGCGCACACCGCCGGGACAGTCGACCGCCACGCAGGGCGTGCCGCAGATCATGCTCTCCGCCAGCACGATACCGAACGCTTCGCTGCGCGAGCTCAGCACGAAGAGCCGGGCGTGTTTCATCCAGGGGTAGGGGTTGGGCCGGCTGCCGATGAAATGGATCCGCTCACCGGCCCCCCGCTCCTCGACGAGTTTCTCGAGGCTCTCCCGCTTCGGTCCATCGCCGACGATGACCAGATCCTCTTCGATCTCCGCCTCGAGATAGGCCAGGATCAGCCACTCCTGGCGCTTGACGTCCGAGAGTCGCGAGACGTGGACGATGAACGGCCTGGCCGGCAGCTCCACCGGCTCCTCGGCCTGGCGACGGATCGCCTCGATGTCGCACGGGTTCATGATGGTCGCCCACCGACGAGGGTGAATCCCATGGTGGCCGAGCTGCTTCTCCAGCTGCGCCCGCACGTTGGGCGTATTGCAGACCACCTGCTTGCCCTCGTAGAGGCGCCGGAGGTAGAAACCCTTAAGCTTTCCCCCCTCGCTCCCGGGCCAGGAGACCGTCACCTGCCACAAGCGCGGATCGCGTCAGGACCAGACCGTTTCGAACGCGCCCTGCCCGCGCATGATGACGCGATCGATGGGGCCGTGTTCGCCCTCGAGCCTGGCGACGAATCGCTGAAGGTAACGGCCGCCATAGAGACCGCGCCACAGGAAACCCGACCCCGGCAGGAGTGGCTTCAGCAGCGCCCGCGTGACCAGGTCGTACGCCAGCCCCAGCCCGGTCTTGCGAAACGCCTTGTCGAAGTCGAGACGATGGACTGTCACCGCGTCGTCGGGAGCGAGTTCGTGCCCCCCCTTGAGCACCAGCACATGGACGTCGTGCCCCTCTCTGGCCAGCACGTTGGCCAGGTTGACGGTGACACGCTCGATGCCGCCGATACTCAGCTTGCGGACGACCAGCAATACTCTCTGGGTCATGATGGCTCTAGCACTTCTTTGCTTAGCGTTGATGGGACAGGCAATATGACTCCCCGTCCATTCTCGCACATCTCGGTGAAACGATGGCTCAGACAGCTCAAGGCAGGGTCAGTTTGGTGCTGGCAAGTGATGAGAATTATGCCCTCTGGATGGGCGTAGTCATCTTTTCCTGTCTGGATAAGACGGCACGCCCGGAGCTGTTGGACTTCTACATCCTGGACGCGGGTATATCACCGTCCACGAAATCACGGCTAGAAAGCCTGGTAGCCGATTACCAAGCCACCCTGACCTGGATAGTGCCGGATAAAAAAAGATTCCAGGGATTTCCATTGAAACGATATGGAATTGCCACTTACTATCGATTGGCGGTGGCCAGTTTGGTGCCGAGCCATTTAAACAAGATAATCTATCTCGATTGTGACTTACTTGTCGCCCGGGACATCGTGGAGCTTTGGCAAAGCCCATTGGACGGAAATATCATAGGGGCCGTCGAAAACCTTGGCGTCTCGCCAAAGGATATTGATATTGACCGACAGGATTATTTCAATGCCGGCGTACTTCTCATCGATTTGGCCGCCTGGCGTGATAGCAATATCGAAGCCTCTTTGTTCGAACGTATGGATACGCTGAACGAACGCCTGCAGTATCTGGACCAGGATGTCCTCAATCTAGTATTTCGCCATCGATGGACACGCCTCCCTCTTTGCTGGAACCTCCAGCCTAGCGCCTGGAGTAAAGTCGAGAAGAACAAGACCGTCCAAACCGGTTACCCGCACCAAGAATTCGTCACGGCATTACGAGAACCGGGGATGATCCATTTTCTAGCCAAAAGCAAACCATGGAAATTTTCTACATTTCATCCCTATA
>NZ_CEXLVS010000002.1:0-21857 GCF_982684285.1 Salinicola sp.
AGCGAATGATCCGGGTTTGTCAGCCTGCCATCTTCAAACACGAGTGTTTTTGACAACTGTATCAATTTGGCCACTTCGTCCGGGTCCAGAAAATCGGCCAGCGAATGGAAGGTCATCCACGCCGTCGAGCGCTGCTCGTCGAGGGTGGTGGCCGTCTCATCGACGCAGCGAATGGCTTCGAAGCCGCTACGATCGAGCCAGTGCGCCAGTGCGCGTGACGAGGGCAGGAAATAGACGTTGGGCATGCTGGCGTAGCGTTCGCCGGGCATGAACACGGTCTTCTCGTCGCCCTCGACGACCAGGGTCTCCAGCACCAGCTCGCCGCCGGGCGCCAGGGCGTCCTTCAACTGGCGCAGGTGGTCCAGTGGCGAGGCGCGGTGGTAGAGCACGCCCATCGAGAACACGGTGTCGAAAGCGGCGAGCTTTTCCGGCACGTCCTCGATGCCGACTGGCAGGAAATGGGTGCGGTAGTCATCCGCGTCGCCCACGAAGTGTCGTACGGCGTGGAACTGGTAGTGGAACCGCGGCGAGGGGTCGATCACCAGTACGAAGGCCGCCCCGGCCCCGGCCATGCGCCAGGCGTGATAGCCGTTGCCGCCACCGACGTCGAGTACTCGCCGTCCGGCGAGGGGCGAGAGGTGCGGCGCGACGCGCTGCCATTTCCAGTCCGACCGCCATTCGGTATCGATCCCGATACCGCCGAGCTGATAAGGGCCTTTACGCCACGGCATCAGAATCTCGAGCAGATTGCGGCAGCGGCGACGATCGGCGTCGCCCAGCTCCACATCCACCGTCACGGTATCGCCGGTCAGATCGACGTCGCGGGACGCCGGGAGCGTGGGCAGCTTGGCCACGGCTTTCTCCCACGCCGGCAGGTCGCCGTGGCGGCGCCGGTCGAGCCCTCGTGCCAGTTGCTCGGGCAGCCGCGCCAGCCAGCCGGTCAGGCCCTGCTCCAGGAAGGCGAGGTAGAGCCGGCGTTCGGCCTGCGCGAGGGTGTCGGAGGGCGTGTCAGGCATCCTGGGTGGCCGCCTTCGCCCCGATGAGCGCGTCCTTGTCCTTGAAAGCGACGAGAGAGGCGAAGTTGAGATACTGGAACCAGGTCGTCACCCGCGAGAATCCGGCCTGGGTCAGACGCGCGTGGTGCGCGGCCAGCGTATCCGGCACCAGCACGTTCTCCAGGGCCGTGCGCTTCTGGCTGATCTCCATCTCGCTGTAGCCGTTGGCGCGCTTGAAATCGTGGTAGCGCTCCACCAGCCAGGCGTTCTCCTGTTCGTCTTCCGCGACGATCTTCTCGGACAGCACCAGGATGCCACCGGGCTCCAGCGCCGCGAACAGCTTGTCGATCACCGCGTCGCGGTCTGCCGGCGGCAGGAACTGCAGCGTGAAGTTGAGCACGATCATGCCGCTGGCCCGGTAGTCCAGGTGGCGGATATCGCCCTCGACGAACTGCATCCGATGGTCGGGGCTCTCGGCGGCGGCGATCTCCCGAGCGCGGCCGATCATCGTCGGGGAGAGATCGACGCCGGTCAGTTCGAAGGCATCGGCGGGCAGTCGTCCGGCCAGGGCCAGGCCCACCGCGCCCAGCGAACAGCCCAGGTCGTAGACGTGGGCAGCGTGGCGCAGGTGGCGCTCGGCGATGCCGCCGAACATGCCGAGTATCTGGCCGTAGCCGGGAATCGAACGCCGGACCATATCCGGAAAGCAGGCCACCACCCGTTCGTCGAACGAGAAGCTCGCCACGCGATCGAGGGGTGTCGAAAAGATGGCGTCACGGTAAGATGCGTCAGTCATTGCCGGAAGATGTTCTTAATTGGGAGAGCGTGAAGCGAGCGAAGCGCCTGTGATACGCCCGCTGCGGCCATAGTGTACGTTTTGCGTCTCTTCGCTGCACGTGACAAGGAGAGCCATAGATGTCGATTCGTGAAACCCAGGCATGGAAAGCGCTCGAGCGGCAGCTCGAAGACGGCATGCGGGATATTCATCTGAAGACCCTGTTCCAGCAGTCGCCGCGCTTCGAGACGTTCTATCTGGAAGCCGCCGGTATCCAGATGGATCTTTCCAAGCAGCGCTGGACGACGGAAGTCCGGGAAGGGTTGCTCTCGTTGGCGCGGGATGCCGGCGTGCCCGATGCGATCCAGCGCCTGCTGTCGGGAGAACGGGTCAACCGGACCGAGGATCGGCCCGCGCTGCACACGGCGCTGCGCCTGCCGCGAGACGCCCAGCTCGAGGTCGAGGGCGTCGACGTGGTCGGCGAGGTCCACGCCACCCTCGACAAGATGGAAACGCTGGTCGACAAGCTGCTGAACGGGCAGTGGCGCGGCGCCACCGGCAAGCCGATCACCGACGTGGTCAATCTCGGCGTCGGCGGTTCGGACCTGGGGCCGCTGATGGTGACCTCGGCGCTGACCGATTTCGAGCCCGACGACGTGTTCGAGGTGTCGACGCACTTCGCCTCGACCATGGACGGCTCTCAGTTGGCCGATTTCCTGAGCTGGCTCAACCCCGAGACGACCCTGTTCATCCTGTCGTCCAAGTCCTTCGGCACCATCGACACGCTCTCCAACGCCTCCACCGCGCTGGACTGGATCGCGACGCGCCTTGGCGGCGACGAGGCGCTTATCAAGCGCTTCCACTTCGTCGGCGTCTCCACCAAGCCCGACAAGATGACCGAGTGGGGCATCGATCCCGCCAACCAACTGCTGTTCTGGGACTGGGTGGGCGGCCGCTACTCGCTGTGGAGCGCCATCGGACTGCCCATTGCCATCCGTGTCGGCATGGATAACTTCCGCCAGCTGCTGGCCGGGGCCCATGCCATGGACGAGCATTTCCGCACCGCCGACCTGGCGGAGAATCTGCCGGTACAGCTGGGGCTGATCGGCATCTGGAACGTCAATTTCCTGGATATCCGGTCCCACGCGGTACTGCCCTACGACGGCCGTCTCAAGCACCTGCCGGGATATTTCCAGCAACTGGAAATGGAGTCCAACGGCAAGTCGGTGACCAACGGCGACGCGGTGGTCGACTACTCCACCTGCCCGGTGATCTGGGGCGAGATCGGTCCCAACGGCCAGCATGCGTTCTACCAGTTGCTGCACCAGGGCACGCAGCCAGTGGCGTGCGATTTCATCGCCCCGGTCAATCGCTACAATGACGTCGAGGACGAGCGCTTTCGCGGCGACCTGATGGCTCAGCACCGGCTGGCCCTGGCCAACTGCTTCGCGCAATCCCGAGTGCTGATGCTGGGCGACGATGCCGTGAAATCCGAGAGCACGCCGCCGAGCTACAAACGGTATCGCGGCAACCAGCCATCTTCCACGTTGATGTTCGACAGCCTCAATCCGGCCACCCTGGGCGCCTTGATCGCGCTCTACGAGCACAAGGTATTCGTGCAGGGCGTGATCTGGGATATCGATTCGTTCGACCAGTGGGGCGTAGAGCTTGGCAAGAAGATCGCCACCGAGACCGAGGAGATCATCGCCACCCAGCAAGGCCTGGATACGCTCGACGACTCCAGTCGCGGATTGATCGAGGCGACCTGGAGAGGGCAGACCTCCCGGTGATGGCGCGGACGTTCGGGGGCGGCCGGTGCTAGCCGAGCCGACACCGGCCGTGCAGCCCGCCAGGGCGCTGCTCTACCTGCACGGTTTCAACAGCAGCAGCGCCTCGCCCAAGGCCCGGCTGGTCAAGGCGGCCTGCGAGGCGCTGGCGCGTCACCAGGGGCGCCCGTTCGCCTGCCTGACGCCGGATCTGTCGCATCGTCCGGATCTGGCCCTGCAGCAGGCCGAGGCGGCCCTCGAAGCCCTGGGGCGCCAGGACACGCTACTGGTCGGCAGTTCCATGGGCGGTTTCCTGGCCACGCTGTTGGCAGAGCGCCACGGCCTGCGCGCCGTATTGATCAACCCGGCGGTTCGGCCGGCTCGCTTCGTGGCCGATTATCTGGGACAGACGCTGATCAACGAGGCCTCCGGCGAGCGTTTCACGATCGACAATAGCTATTTCGATCAATTGACCTCGCAGCAGTGGGAACGCATCGTGCATCCCACGCGCTATCTGCTGCTGCTCGGTAGTGACGACGAGACGCTGGATTGCCGTGATGCGTTGCGCGCCTACGCCGGCAGTCGCGCGCTGATCCATCCCGGCGGCGATCACGGTTTCGATGTCCTGCCCGAATATCTGCCGGCGCTGTTCGCCCACGGTGGCTGGCAGGTCCCGACGTCGTTCTCGATGTCGTGACCCTCTCCGGCCGACGGCAAGTGGCGAAACCGATACTGGACATTTGACCAGTCGTGTATGATCGTCGCGACGCTGCCCCTGTGAACTTTGACCCAGTAAACACGGCGAGACCCTGCATGACGCAATACAGTGCTAGCTCCATCGAGGTACTCTCCGGCCTCGACCCGGTCCGCAAACGACCGGGTATGTATACCGACACCTCCCGTCCCAATCACCTGGTGCAGGAAGTCATCGACAACAGTGTCGATGAGGCGCTTGCGGGGCATGCTCGCGAGATTCGCGTCGTCCTGCTGGAGGATGGCGGGATCGAGGTCTCCGACGACGGGCGGGGCATGCCGATCGACGTGCATCCCGAGCACGGCGTGACCGGGGTGGAACTGATCCTGACGCGGCTGCATGCCGGCGGCAAGTTCTCCCAGTCGAGCTACCGCTTCTCCGGGGGGCTGCACGGGGTCGGCGTCTCGGTGGTCAATGCGCTGTCGACCCGCCTCGAGGTCGAGGTGTGTCGTGAGGGCAATCGCTACGGCATCGCCTTCGAGAAGGGCGAGAAGGTCGAGGAGCTATCGGTCATCGGCAGTTGCGCCAAACGCGCCACCGGCACTGTGGTGCGCTTCTGGCCGGAAGTGGAGTACTTCGACAGCCCCAGACTCTCGCTGCCGAAGCTGAAGCACTTGCTGCGCGCCAAGGCCGTGCTCTGCCCCGGCCTCAAGGTGGTGCTCAAGGAGTCCGACGGCGCCGAGAGCGTCTGGCAGTACGAAGACGGTCTGCGCGACTATCTGGCGCAGGCGGTAGACGGTTTCGAGGTGCTGCCGGCATCGCCGTTCACCGGCCATTTCGAGGACGAGGAGCAGGGGGTCGACTGGGCGATCCAGTGGCTGCCGGAGGGCGGCGAGCCGGTGCTGGAGTCCTACGTCAACCTGATTCCGACGCCCCTCGGTGGCACCCACGTCAACGGCTTTCGCAGTGGTCTGCTCGAGGCGGTGCGGGAGTTCTGCGAGTATCGGAGCCTGTTGCCACGCGGCATCAAGCTGACGCCGGAGGATCTGTGGGAGAAGGTGTCGTTCGTGCTCTCGATCAAGATGCTCGATCCGCAGTTCGCCGGTCAGACCAAGGAGCGGCTGTCGTCGCGCACGGTGGCGGGCTTCGTCTCCGGCGTGGTCAAGGACGCCTTCTCGCTGTGGCTCAACCACCATGTCGACCAGGCCGAACAGCTGGCCGACCTGGTGATCAACGCCGCCCAGCGACGCCAGAAGAGCGCCAAGAAGGTGGCGCGCAAGAAGATCACATCGGGCCCGGCGCTGCCGGGTAAGCTGGCCGACTGCTCCGGGCAGGATCCGGTCTCGAGCGAGCTGTTCCTGGTCGAGGGGGACTCCGCCGGCGGCAGCGCCAAGCAGGCGCGCAACCGCGAGACCCAGGCGATTCTCCCGCTGCGCGGCAAGATCCTCAACACCTGGGAAGTCGAATCCGCCGATATCTACAGCTCCCAGGAGGTTCACGACATCGCCGTGGCGATCGGCCTCGATCCGGGCAGTGACGACCTCTCCAAGCTGCGCTATCACAAGGTCTGCATCCTCGCCGACGCCGACTCCGACGGTCTCCACATCGCCACGCTGCTGTGCGCGCTGTTCGTACGCCATTTTCCGGCGCTGGTGGATGCCGGCCATGTCTTCGTCGCCATGCCGCCGCTCTACCGTATCGACCTGGGCAAGGAGGTCTTCTACGCCCTCGATGAGAGCGAAAAGGCGGCGACGCTCAAGCGCCTGGAGGGCAAGCGGGGCACGCCCAACGTGCAGCGCTTCAAGGGCCTGGGCGAGATGAGCCCGCTGCAGCTGCGCGAAACCACCATGGCCGTCGATACCCGGCGGCTGGTCCAACTGACCCGGGAGCTCAACGACGGCACGCTGGAGATGATGGATATGCTGCTGGCGCGCAAGCGGGCGGGGGATCGCAAGAGCTGGCTGGAAGACTACGGCAATCTGGCGGAGATAGAAGTCTGATCCGGCTTCGCCGGGAGCTGTAAGCCGTAAGCGTTAAGCTGTAAGTACCCCCAAGAGTACTGGTTTTTCTTACGGCTTAAAGCTTACAGCTCATCACAGCAGTTGTAGGGGGCGCAGTCCTCGATGACTCCACAAGTGTGAACAAGGCCACCGTGCTATGACCATGGATATTCAGGTAGCGGAAGGCGACGTCGAGCGCCTTTCGCTCAAGGAGTACACTGAGAAGGCGTATCTCGATTACTCGATGTACGTGATTCTCGACCGGGCGTTGCCGCATATCGGCGACGGCATGAAACCGGTGCAGCGGCGTATCGTCTACGCCATGCGAGAGCTGTCGCTGAACGCCAATGCCAAGTACAAGAAGTCGGCGCGCACCGTTGGCGACGTGCTGGGCAAGTTCCATCCTCATGGCGACAGCGCCTGTTACGAGGCGATGGTGCTGATGGCGCAGCCGTTCAGCTACCGTTACCCGCTGGTCGACGGCCAGGGCAACTGGGGTAGCCCGGACGATCCCAAGTCGTTCGCCGCCATGCGCTATACCGAGGCGCGGCTGTCGCGCTTCTCCGAGACGCTGCTGGCGGAGCTGGGCCAGGGCACCGTCGACTGGACGCCCAATTTCGATGGCACCATGAACGAGCCGGCGGTGCTGCCGTCGCGACTTCCCCACGTGCTGCTCAACGGCGGTACCGGCATCGCCGTCGGCATGGCCACCGATATCCCGCCCCACAACGTGGTGGAGGTGGTCGAGGCGACCTGCCATCTGTTGCGCCAGCCCGAGGCCAGCGTCGCGGATCTGATGGCGTATCTGCCGGCACCGGACTTCCCGACGGATGCCGAGATCATTTCGCCGGCCAGCGATCTGCGCAAGCTCTACGAAACCGGGCGAGGCTCGGTCAAGCTGCGCGCCCGCTATGAGCGCGAGGACGGCAATATCGTGATCACCGCGGTGCCGTATCAGGTCAGCGGAGCCAAGGTGCTGGAGCAGATCGCCGCCCAGATGCAGGCCAAGAAACTGCCGATGGTGGCGGATCTGCGCGATGAGTCGACCCACGAGACGCCGACCCGGCTGGTGATCGAGCCGCGCTCCAACCGCATCGATGTCGAGGGGCTGATGGCGCACCTGTTCGCCACCACCGATCTCGAGAAGAACATTCGCGTCAATCTCAACGTGATCGCGCTCGACGGCCGGCCGCGGGTGATGCCGCTGAACGAGATGCTCGGTGAGTGGCTGGTGTTCCGGCGTACCACGGTGCGCCGGCGTCTGGAGCATCGCCTCGGCAAGGTCGAGGATCGCCTGCACATCCTCGAGGGTCTGCTGGTCGCCTACCTCAATATCGATGAAGTGATTCGCATCATCCGCGAGGAGGACGAGCCCAAGCCGGCGTTGATGAACGCCTTCGGCATCAGCGATCGCCAGGCCGAGGCGATTCTGGAGTTGCGCCTGCGTCATCTCGCCAAGCTCGAGGAGATGAAGATTCGCGGCGAGCAGGACGAGCTCGAGGCCGAGCGCAAGCGTCTGAAGAAGCTGCTGAGCAGCGAGACGGCAATGACCGACCTGATCGAGAAGGAGCTGCGCGAGGCGGCCGAAGCCTACGGCGATGCCCGCCGTTCGCCGCTGGTGGAGCGTGCCGAGGCCAGGGCGCTCTCCGAGGTCGAGCTGGTCGGCGCCGATCCGGTCACCGTGGTGCTGTCCGAGAAAGGCTGGATCCGGTCCGCCCGCGGTCACGATATCGATCCCGCCGGGCTCTCCTACAAGGCGGGCGACAAGTTCCATCTCGCCGCCCGCGGCAAGACCAATCAGCCGCTGGTGCTGCTCGACGACAGCGGTCGCAGTTATACCCTCTCCGCGCACAACCTGCCGTCGGCGCGGGGACAGGGCGAGCCGGTGACCGGACGAATCAATCCGCCGGCCGGGTCGTCCATGGTCGGGCTGATGCTCGACGTCCCCAACGCGCGCTACCTGCTCGCCTCCGATGCCGGCTACGGTTTCGTGGTCAAGCTCGAAGACCTGCTCGGCAAGAACAAGGCGGGCAAGGCCGTGCTGTCGGTGCCCGCCGGCTGCAACGTGATGCCACCGCAGGCGATTCCCGCGGGAGACAACGTTCGGGTGGCCGTGGTGTCCAACGAGGGGCGGCTGCTGGTATTCGGTCTGTCCCAGTTGCCGGAGATGGCCAAGGGCAAGGGTAACAAGATGATCTCGATCCCCGGCCAGCGTGCCGCCAATCGCGAGGAGTTCGTTCGCGATCTGGTGTTGCTGCCGGAAGGTACGGCGCTGATCGTGCATGCCGGCAGGCGCAAGCAGACGCTGAAAGCGGCCGATCTCGATTACTATGCCGGCGAGCGCGGTCGCCGCGGCAGCAAGCTGGCTCGGGGATTCCAGAAAGTGGATCGGCTCGAGGTCGAGTCCTGAGGGCGGTTGCCGTAGGGCGTTGTCACCAGCGAGGGGCGACGCCAAGCCCCTGCCATGGCTGACGGTCGGTTGAATCTATGACGATCGGTTGAATCTATGACGATCGGTTGAATCTATGACGATCGGTTGAATCTATAAAGAGAAGGCGCCTCGGGGCGCCTCGTGGGGAAAAGATGTCACAACGTTTTGTGGTGCGAGCCACCGGCCCGGCGCGGCCAGGTCAGACGGCTGCACTGGGTACGGCACTGGTCAGTGCCAACTGCCGCCTGCTGGACCTGAGCCAGCACGTCGCCTTCGGGGAGGTGACGCTGGAGGCGCTGGTCGAAACCGCCGACGATCTCGGGGCCATGCTGCCGATGGCCGGAGACGTGTTCGGGCTGGACTGCCGGGTCGAGAAGGTGTCCGCTGAAAGTGAAGCGCTGTGGGCGGACGTGGCCAAGGATTCCCGCTGGGTACTGACCCTGATGGCGCCTACGCTATCCGCGGAGGTGATGGCGGAAGTCGGTGCGCTGACGGCCGAGCAGGGACTGATCATCGAGCGAGTGAAGCGGTTGTCCGCCGCAGCCGGGCTCGGTGCGGACACCTCGCCTGACGGCGCCGGGGCTTGCCTGGAGTGGCGGCTCAGCGGCGCGGTAGCCGATTCCGTGTCACTGCGCGAGAAGATCCTGGCGCTGAGCGAGCGCTTCGGGGTCGACGTGGCGCTGCAGCCATCGAATGCATGGCGTCGACATCGTCGACTGATCTGCTTCGACATGGATTCGACGCTGATCCAGGCGGAGGTCATCGACGAGCTGGCGCGCCGGCATGGCGTCTACGAAGAAGTGGCCAGCGTGACCGAGCGCGCCATGCGTGGTGAACTCGATTTCCAGCAGAGCTTTCGCGAACGCATGAGCAAGCTCGAGGGCCTGGACGAATCCGTGTTGGCGGAGATCGCCGACTCGTTGCCGCTGATGCCGGGGCTGGAGCGACTGATGCGCTATCTCAAGCGCCTGGGCTACCGGACCGCGATCCTCTCCGGCGGGTTCACCTATTTCGCTCGTCACCTGCAGCAGCGCCTCGGGTTCGACGAGATCCACGCCAACGAGCTGGTGATCCGCGACGGCAAGGTGACCGGCGAGGTCGCCGAGCCGATCGTCGATGCCGGGCGCAAGGCGATGATGCTCAGGCAGATCGCCGAGCGCGAGGGCTGGGATCTGGCCCAGACCGTCGCCGTGGGCGATGGCGCCAACGACCTCGAGATGCTGTCGGTGGCGGGGCTCGGCGTGGCCTTTCACGCCAAGCCCCTGGTTCGTCGTCAGGCCCGGCAGTCGGTTTCCACCCTGGGGCTGGATGGCTTGCTCTACCTGCTCGGCTACTCCGCCGCCGAGCTGGAGGCGCTGTCGGCGAGCGATTGATACCCGACACCTATCAAGTTCACTTCTGGATGGCCGATAACGAGGTTTTTACAAGAACTTACAGGGTCGAGTCTTGTGACCGCTTATCGTTATCGGAGCTTCCATGTCTGACTCCGCCTCGACGGACATTCATCAAGCCAAGGCCAAATGGGAGTGGTTGGAGCCGCTCTGGCTTCAAGGTGGCGTCGACCTCGCGTTCAATCATGCCGGTGGGTCGTCCTGGCCGGTGCTGCTGGACGACGTCACCGTGGATGAGGCGCTCGTCATCGACGTGTCGGCAGTGCCGGCGCTGGCGGACCCTCTGGCCAGAGGCGACCAGTTTCACCTTTTCGGCCACGTCACGGGGGCGCTGGTTCGGACCTCCGCACTCACCGTCATCGAGCGGCTGGAGGACGCTTCGCGAATCCGGTTTCGCTGCCTCTATCCTGAATATCTGAGCACCATTCACCGCAGGGGGACGTTTCGAGCGCCGCTGCGTGCCGAGATGGGTGTCATTACCCGCCTTGCCCTCTCGGAGGAGGGCCCCGCCGTCGGTGTCGATCTCTGCAATCTGTCGCTCGGCGGATGCCTGCTGGCGATGCGGCTGGCCGATGCGGTGGCGCTGACCTCCGATCAACCCATCTTCTCCCTGGCGCTGCATTTTCCCAATCAGCAGCGTCTCGAGCTCAAGGGGTATGTCCGGCACATCCGCACCAACGATGAGTGGACGAGAGCGCTGGTCGGCTGCGAGTTCGACGACCTGCCGATCGATAGCGAGCGCCTGCTCTGGTTCTGCGTCAAGGAGATCGAGCGTGAAGGCGCGAGACGGGCGCTGAGCAGCGAAAAGCCCCTGGAACCCTCGGGCCTGTTCCTGACACCGGAAGGGCGTCGGCCATCGCAGCCTGTCTCGGGGGGGGCCACCGAGAAGCCCGCGGCCTTGGTCGGCAACGCGGTGGCGCGTCAGTTGCAGAGGATCGCGGACTATCTCATTGCCCAGAGCCTGCAGCTTCAGAACGGCGGCACGATATCCCCCACGCTGCTGTCGCGTCACGCGGATACGATCGTCGCTCTCGGGTTGCAAGGGCGTGAACCACTCCTGTACGCCCTGGGCTGTCTCGATGCGCAGCCTGCGCCCGTGCAACATGCATTGGCCGTGGCGATCCGCGCCGTCGATCTGGCGCGCCAGCAAGGTCTCGATAACGAAACCCTGAAGGCGATCGCGGCCTGCGCCATGGTGCATGATCTGGGCAAGGCCTCGTTGCCGGTGGATCTGCTGGAGAGCCGCGCAGCGCTGACCGAAGCCCAGCGGGCGTTGTTGCCGGGCCACGTTCATCGGATAAGCGAACGTGTGGCCGATTGCCGCTGGCTGTCGCCGGACATCGCCGCGCAGGTGATCGGGCAGGTCAACGAGAGGCTCGATGGCAGCGGCTATCCGCTCGGGCTCCACGGCGGCGCCATCGGCGATCTCGGTCGGATGGTCGCGGTGGTGGATGTCATCGATGCCTTGACGCGAGCTCGCGCGGACCGCGCCGCCTGGCCGCTGGTCGAGGCTTACCGTCACGTGCTGGGCGACGCGACGGCTTTCGACAATGTCTGGGCCCGGCGCTACGTGCGTCTGTTCGGGGTCACCCCGGTGGGATCGCTCGTCCGATACGCCTCCGGTGCCTTGGCCTGGGTCCAGCGTCTGGATGCGCAAGCCCGCCCGTCGCAGGTTCATATGGTGCTCAATGCCAACAGCCCGCGGCGGCGGCTGGATCTGGTGCTGGCGCAGCGGGATCTCGATCAGTTGGGGCGCCTGGAGGGCGTGGCCCAGCCCGAAGTCTACGGCCTGTCGCTGGCGAATAGCGCGTCGCGTTCGCCGCGACACCCATAGCGACGCTGCTCTCCGTTCTCTCCCACGGAGAGCCGCGGGCGGGGGCGACAGGAGCTGGCGTTGCTGGTGGACCTGGCGATTGGCAGGCATCCGTTGACAAAAAGGAACATTGGCGCAGCGGAGACATGGAGCGGATTGGACCACACTGAAAGCCTCGAGCTTCAACGCACAGGAGGTAATCGCATGGTCGAAATGCACGGTTCCAGAGCCCTCGCGGGCTTCATGCCGCCTCACGTCCTCGAGCGCATCATGTCTCACGGCAATACACGGCTTCAGCAGTGCGCGCGGATGACGCTGCAGGCCGATGCCCAGTTCCGGTTGCGCAATGCTTCCGCGCCCATGGCTCGCCCGGCGGACAGTGGCCGGCCGGGCCAGGCCGCGCGCTATATCTATTCCGCCGGTAACCAGCAGACGCTGCCCGGCAATCTGGTGCGCGAGGAAGGGGCACCGGAGAGCGGGGACGTGGCCGTGGATGAGGCGTATCAGTGGCTGGGTGCCACGCATCTTTTCTACTGGCAGGTCTTCGAGCGTGACTCCATCGATGGCGACGGGATGGCGTTGCTGGGCACGGTTCACTACGGCGAGGATTATGACAACGCCTTCTGGAATGGCGCCCAGATGGTGTTCGGCGATGGTGACGGCGAGCTGTTCAACCGTTTCACCGCGGCGCTGGATGTCGTCGCCCACGAGCTGACCCACGGCGTCATCGAACGCGAGGCCGGTCTCGTCTACGCCGATCAGTCCGGCGCTCTGAACGAGTCGCTGGCGGACGTCTTCGGTGCGATGGTCAAGCAGCATCACTTCGAGCAGGACGTCGAGGAGGCCGACTGGCTGATCGGCGAGGGACTGCTTACCGAGCGGGTCAACGGGCGGGCCTTGCGCTCGATGGCCAAGCCGGGCACCGCCTACGACGACCCGGTGCTGGGCAAGGACCCCCAGCCGGGGCATATGGACGATTTCGTGCGAACGTCATCGGACAATGGCGGGGTACATATCAACTCGGGCATCCCCAATCGGGCGTTCTACCTGGCGGCTACCAGCCTGGGCGGGTTTGCCTGGGAGCAGGCGGGGCCCGTCTGGTTCGATGCGCTGACCGATCCGCGCCTGCAACGCGATGGCGATTTCGCCCAGTTCGCCCGGCTGACGGTCGACTGTGCCGCCAAGCGCTTCGGCACCGACAGCGACGCCATGCGGGCGGTCAAGCAGGCCTGGATCGACGTGGGCGTGCTGTCATGACCGGCGATGACCTCCGGCTCGAACCGGCGAGTGTGATCCTCGTCTCCCGGGAAGGGGGATTCGTGGTCGCCCCCGGCCTGTCGGCGCCAAGGAAGATCGAGTGCCGGCAACTGAACGAGCATCAACGACGACGACTCCAGGCGGTGCTCGACGAACTCGATCGACACGGCGGCGAGTCGGTTCCGGCGGGAGCCGACAGGCGTTCCTTCCGGGTGACGCTGGAAGTCACGGCGGGACGCCCGGAGCGTGAGTGGGAGCTGGACGAGAGCGCGGCACCCAGGTCGTTGATTGGGCTGTGGAAACGAGGCGTCGAGGAACTGGACGAGAGTACCGACTAAGCGCAAAAGCAGGGGGCGCGGGAGTTTTTTTGAATTTTCGAGGAACTCCATCGCGCTAGCGCACTCTGACCTAGTAGCCCAGGACGGGCGCACAGCGTAGGCCGGGCCTGAATTGGGTCCGGCTTCTTTTTTTGTCTCACGTTGCCCCCGCCTCTGGTCTCGGCATCGATAGTACCTGCCCTATGGCGAGCCCGTCCGGCTCGTTTTTTGCGTCTGCCGATCATGAAACGCCGTTGCCCTGTTGGTGGACGGCGGGGCATCCTATCGCCCCATGGCATGAGGGAGCTTATGGGTCAGGGAATCACCGCGCGGTCATGGCGTTGGGCAATTGTCGGTCTGCTGTTGACGGTCGTGGTCCTTCTGCTTGCGGCTCGGTTCGGCGAGGGGGGAGCGATTCGGACCACCGTCGATCGTGGATCCGTTACGGCCGAGGAGCGGCTGCAGCACGCTTTCGAGGCGCAGAGCGAGGATTTCTGGATCGAGGCCTCGGGGCAGGTCGTACGGCTGCTGCCGGACGACCTCGACGGGAGTCGCCACCAGCGAATCATCGTCGCCCTCGACACGGGCCAGACCTTGTTGATCGCCCACAACATCGACCTGGCCCCGCGGGTCGAATCTCTCGAACCGGGCGGTCATCTACGTTTTCGGGGCGAATATGTCTGGAATGACCGGGGCGGCGTGATCCACTGGACCCATCACGATCCCGGTGGCGATAGCTTGGGAGGCTGGCTGGAGTATCGGGGCAGGCGCTATCGATAGAGGCGTTATCGGTAGAGGTGTTACCGATAGAAGCGCTCATCGGTAGGCGCGCCCGGGAGCTGCTGGCGCTCGCTGACTCCCCAGACGCAGCCTGGAGCGCCTGCCGCCGCCCGGGGTCAGCGAGCGTAGATTCGCACCCGGCGTTTGGCCGGCGTGTGGCTCGAGTGCCAGCGGCGGGACAGCCACCACATGCCGAGCCAATCCCGGGCGTGTTCCATCGATCTGACGGGCAGTTGCCAGGGAGAGGCGTGGGTCGATGTCGCCCGGAGGTTGACGCGGTAGCTGCCCGTCTGGCCGCCGCGGCGGCGAATCAGCAGCGGCAGGAATCGCTGCAGCTTGTCGACGCACGGCAGCGCCACCAGCGCATCCCGCTTGACCAGGCGCAGTCCGCAGCATTCGCCGCCGGCGAGTTCGATGCCGACGCCCCTGAGAGTGCGGACGAAGGCTCTTTTCCAGCGGCAGCGAGGATCGAGCGGAATTCCCTCGACCAGTGTCAATCCCTGGTGCTCCGCCAGGCAGAGCATGTCGGGAATGTCGTGGGGGTCGTCACGGCCATCGGCGGCCAGCGTCGCGATCCACTCGCCACGCGCCAGATTGCCGGCTCGCCAAGACGCGGCGTCGGCGCCGGTGGCCGCGGGCTGGCGATAGAGCCTGACCCGGCTGTCGGCGGCGGCCAGCTGTGCCAGTCGGCCATGGTCGCTCTCGCCCGAGGCATCGTCGATCACGACGAATTCCAGCCCGGCAGCCTGTCGCAGCGCACTGGACGCCTCCGCTACCACGTGCTCGACGCGATGGGAGGCATCGTGGACGGTGATGACAAGTGATAGCTTGGGTAGTTCGAGCATGATGAAATCCTGTTGGTTTCCAAAGCGTCGACTTTGCTCGTCCCGTTCGGAATCGCCACTATGACAGCCTATTCTTAAAACCGGCTTAGTCAGCCATCGGATCGACGGCTTATTGTCGAACAGGTCCATGACAGTGGAAAGTCAGATGGAGGGAACCAACCCGTTGGTGCCATTGTACTGATAAAGCCTTTTTGATTAGAGCCGTATTAATTAGAGTCGTATTGATAGAGCCGAGTGTCGCCACAGGATGGTGACCGTGAGAGAGAACGCCATGAGGGTAATGCTGGTTGAGGACGATCCGTTGCTGGGCGAGGGGGTCGTCGACGTACTCCAACGCGAACAGATGGTGCCCGAGTGGCTGACCGAGGGGCGCGGGGTCTGCGAAGCACTCGAGGGGTCCACCTTCGATGCGCTGATACTCGATCTGGGACTGCCCGACATCGACGGCTTCGAGATCCTTCGGCAGTTGCGGGAGGGGCAAAGCCAGATTCCGGTGCTGGTTCTGACGGCGCGGGACGAGGTGGTCGACCGTATCCGCGGTCTCGACAGCGGCGCCGACGACTATCTCGTCAAGCCTTTCGACAACGGCGAGCTTCTGGCCCGCCTGAGAGCGCTGATTCGACGCAGCGCGGGGCGTGCGTCGCCCGTGGTGACCTGTGGCCGGCTATCGCTCGACCCGGCCGCCCACGAGATACGCTTCGACCGGGTCGCCGTGGCGCTCGGGCGCCGCGAACATGATCTTCTGGCCTATCTGATGACGCACCCCGGGCAGGTGTTCTCCCGGGACCAGCTGGTCGAGGTGCTCTACGGCTGGGATGCCGAGGTGGAGAGTAACGTGATCGAGGTGCACGTCCATCATCTGCGCCGAAAATTCGGCGCCGACGTGGTGGCGACGGTGCGCAACGTCGGTTATCGCCTGGGAGCGGCGGGTTGATATCGATTCGCCGTTATCTCAGGCGCGTTCTGCTGATTTCGGTGACGCTGATTACCTCGGTCGCAGCGCTCTGGAGCTATCACGACACTCGCGACCAGATCAACGAGCTGTTCGATGCCGAGCTGGCGCAGACCACGCGGACGATGGTTGCGCTCTACTTCGAGTATCGCGGCGGACAGGGGCGCGCGCCCCAGCAGATGATTCAAGATCTGCAGATCGAGCCGGTCATGGTGCCCGACAACCCGACCGACGCGCCGACCCCGCTGGGGCATCCCTACGAGAAGAAGCTGGGTTTTCAGATCTGGGACGACAAGGGTCACGCCCTGTTGGGCATGAAGACGCCGGGCGTGCTGGACACGCTGATCCCCGTGCCAGGTTATGCGCAGACGGCAGGAGGGGAGCACGACTGGCGGACATTCACGCTGTATGACGAGGTTCACGGCGTCTGGGCCAGTGCCGCCCAGCGCGACGACGTGCGCGACGAGCTGACCTGGCAGATCGCACTGCGCAACCTGATGCCCCCGGTGATCGGGGTGCTGTTTATCGCGCTGCTGATACCTTTCGTCATCGCGCGCGGTTTCTCCCCCTTGCTGCGTATCAGTCGCCAGATCACGGCGCGCCGGCCGAGCTACCTGGAGCCTATCGACGGCAGCCAGGCACCCGACGAAATCCGGGGCATGGTCGAAGCGCTCAACGGATTGTTTGTGCGACTGGCCGAGACGCTGGAGAAGGAGCGCCGCTTCACGGCCAATGCCGCCCACGAGCTGCGTACTCCCCTGGCGGCGATCAAGGTGCACGCCCAGAACCTGATGTGCGATAGCACCGAGGAGCGGTCTCTGCGCGGTGCGCGCTCCATCATCAACGGGGTCGACCGCATGACGCGCGTGGTCGAACAGCTGCTGACGCTATCCCGACTCGAGAGCGGCGAGGGTATGAACCGGCAGGTCGTGGATCTGAATCGACTGGGGCGCGAGCTACAGCGGGACATGCAGCCGCTGATCGAGCGGCGGGGCATCCGCTTCACCCAGGAAATTCCCGATGCACTCCAGATTCGCAGCTACGAGAACGGCCTCTACGTGCTGCTGCGCAATCTGCTCGACAACGCCTTGCGCTACACCCCCGAAGGCGGCGAGGTGAGGTTGCGGATATGGCAGGCCGGGGATCGCCTGAATATCGAGATCGCCGACAGTGGCGCGGGGATACCGGTCGCCGAGCGCGAGCGCGTTTTCGAGCGATTCGTGCGCCTGGCGGGGCAGCAGACAAGCGGGTCGGGGCTGGGCCTGTCGATCGTGCAGGAACTCGCCGAGAGGCTCGGCGGAGAGATCCGGCTCGACGAAACGTCGCTGCCGGTCGACAGTGGGTTGAGCGTTCACGTCACGCTGCCGCGGGAGTGAGGCGGTCGCCGTGTCGTGCCCGCCCAATCGTCGTCCGTCAACAGGAGTTTGCCGATGCTTCGTTTTCTGATCCCCTTCCTGGCCCTGGTTCTGTTCATGGGTTACACGGTCTTCGCGATCGCGACCAGTGAGCAATCGCTCGGCCAGTTCGCGTCCGAACTCATGAGCCGGCCGACGTCGGCGCTGGTGGTGTTCGATGTCTACCTGGCGCTGCTGATGATCGCGACCTGGATGTTCTTCGATGCCCGCAAGCGGGGCCACGGCCCTGGTTACCTGTCGCTGTTCTACCTCATCACCTTCTGCTTCGGCTCGGCCGGCCCGCTGGCCTACCTGACCCTGCGTGGCTGGCATGACTACCGCCGGACGCGGCGGTGAGTTGCAAAGCCCGAGCTTCATAGCGGCGTCTTGCTCCGCTCGCCGGGGATTTCGCGCACCAGGCGCGGCATCAGAAAGCCGGCAAGACGCTGGCGCAGGGCGTGGATCAACTGACGCGCCTCGGCGTCGGGGACGTCGAAATGAGCGGCACCCGAGACCGGATCGAGCACGTGCAGGTAATAGGGCAGCACGCCCGCCTCGAACAACCGTTCCGACAGCGCGGCCAGCGCTTCCACGTCGTCGTTCACACCGCGCAGCAACACGCTCTGGTTGAGCAGGGTGACGCCGGCCGCCTTCAGCCGCTCACAGGCGGCGATCACCGCGTCGTCGATCTCCCGGGCATGGTTGATATGCAGCACCATCACCTTCTGCAATCGGGTGCCGCCGAGCCATTCGAGCAGGGCGTCGTCGACACGATCGGGGATCACCACCGGCAGGCGGGTATGAACGCGCAGCCGCTTGAGATGCGGGATCGCCTCCAGTTGCCGGACCAGCGCCGCCAGCCGGCGGTCCGGCGAAGCGAGGGGGTCGCCGCCGGAGAGAATCGCCTCCTGGATGGAGTCGTCATGGCGCAGGTATTCCAGTGTCGTGTCCCATTCGCGCATCGCCGGAGCGTTGTCGGGGTAGGGGAAGTGGCGGCGGAAGCAGTAGCGGCAGTTGATCGCGCAGGTCGGGCTGGCGATCAGCAACGCCCGGCCCGGGTACTTGTGAATCAGCCCCGGTTTCGGCGTGTGGTCGCGCTCTTCCAGCGGATCGTCGCTGAAGCCGGCGACGGCGTCGCTCTCGACCCCCAGTGGCAGCACCTGGCGCAGCAGGGGGTCGCCGGGATCGCCGCGCCGCATCCGGGACAGGTAGGCTTCCGGCACGCGCACGGGGAACAGCGAATGCCCGCGCCGGGCGCCCTCCATCCACTCGGGGCCCAGTGCCAGGCGCCGGCACAGCGTGACCGGGTCGCGGACCGCCTCGCGCAGTTGCCGCTGCCAGTCGCCCTTCGGCGTATCGGCCACGGCCACGTCGGATACGACCTCTTCGCAATGCACAGCGATCGGGGTTCGGGTTATCATGCGGTCCACCTGAGTTAGAACGCGCCCTGGTAGCGCTGTTACGGAATTCTCGTCGCGGACGGCCCGCGAACGTTTACTAGTGAGGAATCATGGCGAACTATTCTACCAACGAATTCAAGGGCGGCCTTAAGGTGATGCTGGATGGCGACCCGTGCAACATCCTCGAGAACGAATTCGTCAAGCCGGGAAAGGGGCAGGCCTTCAATCGCGTCAAGCTTCGCAACCTGATCACCGGGCGCGTCTGGGAGCGTACCTTCAAGTCCGGCGAATCGCTGGAAGGTGCCGACGTGATGGACCTGGACATGGAGTACGTCTACACCGACGGCGACATGTGGCACTTCATGAAGACCGACGGCTCCTTCGAGCAGTACGCGGTGGACAAGAAAGCCATCGGCGACGTCGAGAAGTGGCTCAAGGAGCAGGCCGTCTACACCGTGACGCTGTGGAACGATAACGCCATCGCCGTCTCGCCGCCCAATTTTCTCGAGCTCGAGGTGGTGGAGACCGATCCCGGCCTCAAGGGCGACACCGCCCAGGGCGGCTCCAAGCCGGCGACGCTCTCCTCCGGGGCGGTGGTGCGCGTGCCGCTGTTCATCAATCAGGGCGAAGTGTTGAAGGTCGATACGCGCAGCGGCGAGTACGTCTCCCGAGCCTAGGGTTTATACGAAAAGTCAGCGAGCGCAGCTAGTTTTCGTACAAAGCCCAAGAGGTTCTTCCTGTGCGCGTGCCTCGCGGCATTGGATTCCGCCTCGACATGCGCATTTGGGAACCGCCAAACCCCGCTGTCTCGTTGGAATCCGCCTTGCCAGGCACGCGCTCGGAGATAACACGGCGTTCGCGGAAGAACCTCGACATTGACTCTTCGAAAGCCACGCCTGCGCGTGGCTTTCGTCGTCAGGGCGATGGTCTGGGTGGCCGGGACCGCATCGACTGCCATTCGCCGATCGCATCATGTTGGCTACGCTTTGTCTGAAAAATGCCTGCGCTCAACCATACGGCGTTAAAAATCGGCTCAAAATGCTCATTTACACCGCGTAAACTCCGCTTTTTCGCCGATTTTTGCCTTATCTGGCTATCGCTCGTCGATTTTTCAGACAGTGCTTAGGTCGTTTGCCGGACAGTGAGTGAGGGACAGTGAAATGGCCAGATTGACGGGACGCAAGGCGTTGATCACCGGCGGCGCCAGCGGTATCGGTCTGGCGACGGTGGAGCGCTTTCTCGCCGAAGGCGCCGAGGTGGTGATGCTGGATCGTGACGGAGACGCTCTCGGACGCGAGTCCGCGAGGCTCGGCGCCCTGTCCGGCGGGCGCTGTTCCGGGGTCGAGGCGGACGTGGCCGATGCCGACAGTGTCGCCTCCGGCGTCGAGCAAGCACTCGCCACGGCCGGACGTATCGATATCCTGGTCAACTCGGCCGGCGTCAACGTGTTCGGCGATCCGCTGTCGCTGGCGGAATCGACATGGCGTCGCTGCCTGGCCATCAATCTGGAGGGCGCGTGGCGCATGATCCAGGCCCTGTTGCCGGGGATGCTGGCGGCGCGGTACGGACATATCGTCAATATCGCCTCGGTGCATGGCCACAAGATCATTCCCGGCGCCTTCCCCTATCCGGTTGCCAAGCATGGCCTGATTGGGCTGACCCGCGCGCTCGGCATCGAGTACGCGGATCGCGGAATCCGGGTCAACTCGGTATCGCCGGGGTTGATTCGCACGCCCGCCGCCGAGGCCTGGCTGGCGCAGTGCGACGAGCGGGAGCGCCAACGGCAGGTCGATCTGCTGCCCGGCAAGCGGCTGGGCGAACCGGAGGAGGTCGCCAATACCGTGCTGTTCCTGGCCAGCGACGAAGCAAGGTTCATCAACGCCACCGATATCCTGATCGACGGTGGCCGCAGCCAGGTCTATCACTCGTGACGAATACGCCTCGGCCAGACGACTGGCAGCCCGCCGCGACGATCGAGACGCTGCGCCAGCGGGCGCGGCTGCTGGCGACGATTCGCGCCTTCTTCACGGCCCGAGACGTGTTCGAGGTGGAGACGCCGGTCCTCGGCCACGCCGGCAGCACTGATCCGCATCTCGATTCGCTCTCGCTCGACGCGACCACCCCCGCCGGGCGCGAGACGCTGTGGCTGCAGACATCGCCCGAGTTCCACATGAAGCGGCTGCTGGCGGCGGGCAGCGGGCCGATCTTCCAGCTCGCCCGCAGCTTTCGTGACGGCGAGGTGGGGCGGCGCCACAATGTCGAATTCACCATGCTCGAATGGTACCGCCCCGGCTTCTCGCTGGCCGAGCTGATCGAGGAGTGCGAGGCGCTGATCCGAACGGTGCTGCCTAGCGATCCCGGCCCGCTGCGTCGGCACCGCTATCGGGATCTCTTGCGTGACCATCTCGATGTCGACCCTTTTCAATCGCCGCTGTCGAACTTGCGCCGGCGCGCCGGTGAGATCGGCGCGCTGCCGATGGACGATGCCGACCGCGACGGCTGCCTCGATCTGCTCATGAGTCTGGTCATCGAGCCGACGCTGGGAGGCGAGGGCATCGACGTGGTGATCGACTATCCCGCCTCCCAGGCGGCGCTGGCACGCAAGCGGACCGATCCCGAGGATGGGGTCGAAGTCGCCGCGCGCTTCGAGATCTATCTCCACGGCCTCGAACTCGCCAACGGCTACGACGAGCTGACCGATGCCGCGGAACAGGCTTCGCGTTTCGCCGCGGACAACCGGCAACGTGCCGCCCTGGGCAAGCCGGCCGTCGATGTCGACCGCCGGCTGGTTGCCGCGCTCGAGCACGGCATGCCCGCCGGCAGCGGGGTGGCGCTGGGTGTCGACCGCCTGATCCAGCTGGCGCTGGGCAAGGACTCCATTGCCGAGGTCATGGCGTTCCCGACGCCGCGGTGTTGACCGGCCGTCTCGCTGCTACCACTCCACCCGTCGTCGTTCACCGAAGGGCCAAAGCGTCACGATCTCTCTTAGCAGCTGCTTGGCCGCCGGCGAGAGCGGCCGCTGGCGGCGCACGATGACGTGGGACTCG
>NZ_CEXLVS010000002.1:21867-53040 GCF_982684285.1 Salinicola sp.
AGCGCCACCAGTTGGCCGCGTCGCAATTCGTGCAATAGCGCCACACTGCCGATGAAGGTCACGCCGTTGCCGGAACTGACGTACTGCTTCAGTGTCGCCAGGGAGTTGCTGACCAGGCTGGCATGGAAATGGCGCTTGCTCAGGACTTCCACGGCATCGATCAACTGCCGGATACCGTAGCCGTGACCCACCAGGCCCAGGGGCCATTCGAGTATGGCGTCCAGAGCGAGCGGCTGGGGCAACCGGGTGAGCGGATGCTGGGGGTGAACGATGGCGCAGAGCGGCTGACGGACGGCAGCGACCGATTCGATACCGGCAATCAGCCGGGGCGCATAGGCAATGCCGATGTGTGCCTGGCCCTCGTAGACCTGGCGCACCACCTCGTTGACGCTGGCCAGGTTCATTTCGATGGTCAACTGCGGATGGCGGGCGCAGAAGTCGTTCATCACGCCGCTCATCAGTCGGTCGCTGTACCCCTCGCTGATCGACAGGCTGATATGGCCGCGCTGAAGGCCGTCCAGCTCGGCTAGCTGTCCGAACAGCGTCTGCTCGGCGACGTCTCGTTCCCGGTAGAAGTCGAGCAGAATGTCGCCGGCCTCGGTGGCGCGCACACCGCGACCGTGACGCTCGACCAACGTCAGGCCGAGCGCCTGCTCGAGCTGCCGGATCTGGCGGCTGATGACGGAGGGTTCGACATCCAGACGGTCCGATGCCGTGCGAATCGAGCCTGCGTCGAGCGCCTGCGAGAGGTAATAGAGCCAGCGGCTGTTCAGGTGGGTCGGGAACTTGTCGTTGTCATTGGCCACGGAGACGATTCCGAAAGGTCAGAGTGACAAAGCATGCTTCGAGCGTTGCTTTTCAAGCAACACAAGCTTGTCGACGAAAGTATTGTTTTCCTCCCTAAGGGATCTACTCTCGGAGAGGAGCGACATGGGTCGGGCGATCCTGCTCGTGGAGTAACAACAACAAACGCGTCCGACCGTATCGCCAACGACAATCATAAGATCGACAACGAGGTTTCTCATGGCGACTCCCTTATCGCGTCGTTTCTCCATGGTGCGCCGCCGTCTTCTGGGTGGCATGGCGATGATGGCACTTCTCTCCACTTGCGGTGCGATCTCGTCGCTGGCTGCGGCTCCAGCGGAGGCCAGCACCCTCCGGGCGGTCATGCATTCGGGCCTGCGGGTCCTCGATCCCATCACCACTACCGCGCATATCACCCGCGATCACGGCTACATGATCTGGGATACGCTGCTGGGCATGGACGACCAGTTCCAGCCACAGCCGCAGATGGCGGACTGGTCGGTCTCCGACGATGGCATGACCTACACCTTTACCCTGCGCGATGGCCTGAAGTGGCATGACGGCGGGGAAGTGACCGCCAGCGACGCGGTGGCCTCGTTCAAGCGCTGGGCCGCGCGGGATGGCGGCGGCCAGATGCTGATGGACCATGTCGCCAGCGTCGAGGCCACCGATCCACAGACCATGACGCTGACGCTCTCGTCACCGTTCGCCTATGTGCTCGAGCTGATGGCGAAGCCTTCGTCGGTGCCGCTGTTCGTGATGCCGGCGCGTATCGCGAGCAAATCTCCCGACGAGACGCTGACGGTGGAAGATCAGGTCGGCTCGGGGCCGTTCAAGTTCATTGCCGACGAGTACGATCCCGGCAGCCGTGTGGTCTACGAGAAGTTCGCCGATTACGTGCCGCGCGATGAGCCGGCCAGTTGGACCGCCGGCGGCAAGGTGGTCAACGTCGATCGTGTCGAATGGATCAACATGAGCGATGCCCAGACCGCGCTCATCGCTCTCAATTCCGGCGAGATCGATTTCCTCGAATCACCCTCCGTCGAGCTGCTTCAGGTGCTCCAGGCCAATCCGGATCTTACCGTCGAGAAGATCAACGAACTGGGCAGCCAGACCATCGGGCGCTTCAATTTCCTCTATCCGCCATTCGACGACCCACAGATTCGCCGCGCCGCGCTAATGGCGATGAACCAGACCGATGTGCTCGCCTCGCTGGTCGGTAACCCGGATCACTATTCGCTCTGTCCCTCCATGTACGGCTGCCAGACACCGCTGGCCACCGACGCCGGCGCGCCGGCATCGCTGACGGAGGGAGGCGGCACGGCGGCCGCGAGGCAGCTGCTCGAGGAGGCCGGCTACGATGGCACGCCAGTGGTGATGATGCAGCCGACGGATGCGCCGACCGTCAGCCCGCAGCCGGTCATCGCCGCCCAGTTGCTGCGCCAGGCCGGGTTCACGGTCGACCTGCAGCCGATGGACTGGCAGACGCTGGTGACGCGACGCGCCAGCCAGCAGCCACCGTCGGAAGGGGGCTGGAACATGTTCTTCACCAACTGGTACATCCCGGAGGTGTGGAATCCGCTGGTCAGCCCGATGCTCAACGGCCGGGGCAAGGACGGCGGCTGGTTCGGCTGGCCGGACGACCCCGAACTCGAATCGATGCGCAACGAGTTCGCCAAGGCGACCAACGCCGAGGACCGCAAGGCGATCGCCAAGCGTATTCAGCAGCACGCCTTCGAACAGGTGACCTACATCCCGCTGGGCGAATATTCGATCCCCGCGGCCTGGAACAACGACCTGTCCGGCATTCTTCACTCGCCGGTGCCGGTGTTCTGGAATATCACCAAGGCCGAGTAAAGGGGCTGGAGCGCGATCGCCGTCGCGCTCCATGCCTGCCGCGAACTGCAACGGAGTACGCTCATGTTCAGCTACTGTCTGCGTCGAACGCTGGCGGCAGTGCCGGTCATGGTGGTGGTGGCGCTGTTCGTCTTCCTGCTGCTGCGGCTCTCGCCGGGCGACCCCGCCGCGATCATTGCCGGCGATATGGCCACGCCGGAACAGCTGGATCGCATCCGTGAAACCCTGGGGCTGAATCAGCCGATCTACCTGCAATTCTTCAACTGGGGCGGTGAGCTGCTGCGCGGCGATTTCGGCACCTCCCTGATGTCGAACCTGCCGGTGACGCAACTGATGGCGCAGCGCCTCGAGCCGACCGTCAGCCTGGCACTGCTCAGCATCGTGCTGTCGGTGGTCGTGGCCGTACCGATGGGCGTCATCGCGGCCTGGAAGCACGGGAGTCTGATCGACAACGTGGTGATGTCGGTCTCGGTGCTGGGCTTTTCGGTGCCGGTTTTCGTGATCGGTTACATCCTGATCAAGATCTTCGCCATCGACCTCGGCTGGCTTCCGGTGCAGGGCTTCAAGCGTGTCTCCGAGGAGGGTTTCGGGCCTTTCATAAGGCACGCCATTCTGCCGGCACTGATGCTGTCGACGATCTACATCGCGCTGATCGCCCGAATGACCCGTGCCAGCATGCTCGACGTGCTGGGCGAGGACTTCGTGCGTACTGCCCACGCCAAGGGCGCCAGTGAGAAGCGGGTGCTGTTCAAGCACGCGCTGCGCAATGCCGGCGTGCCGATTCTGGAGGTGATCGGAACCGGTTTCGCACTGATGATCACCGGGGTGGTGGTGACCGAAAGCGTGTTCAACATTCCCGGGCTCGGCCGGCTGACCGTCGATGCCATCCTCGCGCGCGACTACCCGGTGATCCAGGGGCTGATCCTGGTCACCAGCGGTGTCTATGTGCTGATCAACCTGGCCATCGACCTCTCCTATGCGCTGCTCGACCCGAGGATTCGCTACCAATGAGCCTGACATCCCCTCATGCATCCCCCGGTGCAGCCTTCACCAAGCCGGTTCGACGTCGGCTGCGGTGGCTGCCGCGCCAACGTCCCGGCTGGGCGGTGATCGTCGCCGCCATCTGTCTCGCGCTGATCGTGATCGTCGCCATTCTCGCGCCGTGGCTGGCGCCCCACGACCCGCTCGAGATGTCTCCGGCCAACCGTCTCAAGCCACCCGGCGAGGCATACTGGCTGGGCAGCGACGCCTATGGCCGCGATCTGCTGTCGCGGGTGCTCTATGGTGCTCGGGTCTCGCTGATCGTGGGGATCGGCAGCGCGCTGATCAGTGTCGTCGTCGGCCTGCCGCTGGGGATTCTCGCTGGCTTCTTTCGTGGCCTGGATGCCGTGATCATGCGCGTCATGGATGGGCTGATGGCGATTCCCAGCGTGCTGTTGGCGATCGCCATCGTCTCGCTGGTCAGCGCCAATCTGTGGACGGTGATGGCGGCGATCACCATTCCGGAAATCCCGAGGGTCGTGCGCCTGGTGCGCTCTGTGGTGCTCTCCGCACGGGAGGAGCCCTACGTTGAAGCCGCGGTCTCGCTGGGCAGTAGCCTGTTCACGGTGATGTGGCGGCACCTCATGCCCAACACGCTGGCGCCGCTGATCGTGATGAGTACCTATATCTGCGCCTCGGCGATCCTGACCGAAGCGATCCTCTCCTTCCTGGGCGCCGGGATCGGCACCGAGACGCCAACCTGGGGCAACATCATGGCGGAGGGGCGGACCTATTTCCTGATCAAGCCGTCGCTGATCTTCTGGCCCGGGATACTGCTGTCGGTCTGCATCCTGTCGATCAACCTGCTCGGCGATGCCGCGCGTGACCGTCTCGATCCCCGGCTGCAGAAACGAGGAGCTGCGCAATGAGCGATGACCTCATTCCATCCGGGGCCGCGCCGGCGCCGGTACTCGATATCCGTGGGCTGCAAGTTGCAACGCAGTCGTCGCCGGCCAAGCCCATTCTCAAGGGCATCGATTTCGCGATCGCGCCGGGCGAGACGCTCTGCCTGGTGGGGGAGTCCGGCTCCGGCAAGTCGGTGACCTCGCTGGCTGTGATGGGGCTGCTGCCCAAGGGGAGCCTGAAAGCGGTCGGCGGGCGCATCGAGCTGGAGGGTGATTCGCTGCTCGAGGCTTCCCCGACGCGGCTCAGGGATCTGCGGGCCAGCCGCATGGCGATGATCTTCCAGGAGCCGATGACCGCCCTGAATCCGCTGATGCGAGTCGGCGAGCAGATCGAGGAAGTCCTGGTCATGCACCAGAGAGGGCTCTCCGCCAGGCAGCGACGCGATCGCGTGCTCGATATGCTCGATCAGGTCCAACTGCCGGATATCGAACGGGTCCATGCCAGCTGGCCGCATCAGCTCTCCGGTGGCCAGCGCCAGCGCATCATGATCGCCATGGCGTTGGTCCTCGAACCCAAGCTGCTGATCGCCGACGAGCCCACCACGGCGCTGGACGTCACCACGCAAAAGCAGATCCTCAAGCTGATCAAACAGTTGCAGGAGCGGCACGGTACGTCGGTGCTGTTCATCACCCACGACATGGGGGTCGTCGCGGACATCGCCGACCGCGTCTGTGTCATGCGCCACGGCGAAGTGGTGGAGACCCAGCCGATCGACGCGCTGCTGCGTCGACCGACGACGGATTACACCCGCCAGCTGCTCACCGCGGTGCCGAGCCTGCGGCCCCGGGCATCGCGTGAGGTGGCGGATCGGGAGATCGTGCTGGAAGCGATCGAACTCGAGAAGCGCTATGGGCAAGCCTCGCGCTGGGCCCGGCTCGCTGGCAAGGCTTCCGCCCAGACACTGGCGGCCAGCGATATCAACTTCGCGCTGACTCGCGGGCGAACGTTGGGCATCGTCGGCGAGAGCGGCTCCGGCAAGTCGACCGTGGCCCGCTGCGTGATGCGCATGATCGAGCCGACCGGCGGGGGCGTGCGGGTCATGGGCAAGGATATCGCCAGTCTCGGCAGGGCGGCGCTGAAACCCCATCGAAAGCGGATACAGATGATCTTTCAGGATCCGTTTCGATCGCTGAATCCGCGTCTGACCATCGGCACCAGCCTGATCGAGGGGCCGGTCAACTACGGCACCCCACGCGAGCAAGCGCTGGCGCGTGCCGCCGAGCTGCTGGAGCTGGTGGGGTTGCCGAAGGACGCGCTGGCTCGCTATCCCCATCAGTTCTCGGGTGGCCAGCGTCAGCGCATCGCCATTGCCCGGGCGCTGGCGATGGAGCCCGACGTGCTGGTCGCCGATGAGGCGGTGTCGGCGCTGGATGTCTCGGTACAGGCCCAGGTGCTCGGGCTGCTCGACGACATTCAGCGCCGGCTCGGCGTCGCGGTGCTGTTCATTACCCACGACCTGCGTGTCGCTGCCCAGATCTGCGACGAGGTGATGGTGATGCAGAAGGGCGTGGTGGTGGAGTATGGCCCGGCGAGCCGCGTGTTAGGGGCGCCTGAGCATGCCTACACCCGCTCGCTGATGCTGGCGGCGCCCGGTCGGCACTGGGATTTCGCGGGATTCCGGCCGCTGAAAAGCGTGTTCGAAGAGACGTCGCCGGTAACCGCTGCCGCCCATTGATCGGGCTTTTTACGGCATCGGCCGTGTGGTCGATGCCGTCAGGTGGTTCTCACTGCCTAAAGACACGTCTTCCGAGGACTCGGTATCCAAGGGCTGAGTATTCAAGGGCTTAGTATTCAAGGACTCAGTATTAAAGGAATTGTGCATGTCGATCCCCCGTATTGCCGTCGGCGGTTTTCTCCATGAAACCAACACCTTCGCCCCCAGCCCGGCGACCTACGAGGATTTCCTGCGTGGTGGCGGAGCACCGCCGCTGAGCGAAGGCGAGGCCATCTTCGCGGCCGTCGCCGACAGCAATATCGGTCTGTGCGGTTTTGTCGACGCTGCCGAGTCCCGGGCATGGACGCTGATCCCGACGCTCTGGACGGCGGCGAGTCCGTCGGCGCACGTCACCGAGGATGCTTTCGAGCGCATCGTCCTACGTTTACTGTCGGGCATGCGGGAAGCCATGCCGCTCGACGGTGTCTATCTCGACCTTCATGGCGCGATGGTCGCCGAGCATCTCGACGATGGCGAGGGCGAGTTGCTGAGCCGTGTGCGGGGGCTAGTGGGTGACGAGGTCCCGATCGTCGTCTCGCTGGATCTGCATGGCAACGTGACGCCGACGATGGTCGAGCAGGCCGATAGGCTGATCGCTTATCGGACCTATCCCCACGTCGATATGGCGGAGACCGGCGCCCGCTGTGCCGCCGCCATGGCGGTGCTGCTGGCAAGTGACAAGCGCCCGGCCAAGGCGTTTCGTCAGCTCGATTTCCTGATGCCGATCGCCTGGCAGTGCACGGCTGAAGAGCCCTGCCGTTCGCTCTATGCCGAAGTCACGGCGATGGAGAGCGAATCGCTCCCTTCGATCTCTTTCCTGACCGGGTTCCCGGCCGCGGACTTCGCCCACTGCGGCCCCAGCGTCATCGTTTACGGAATGGATCGGGCCAGTGCCGATGCGGCCGCCGACGCGTTGACGGCGCTCGTCGCCGCCCAGGAATCGGCATTCTCGGGGCGGGTGTTCGAACCGGAGGAGGGGGTGCGCGAGGCGATGCGGCTGGCGGAAGACGCTGCCCGGCCGGTGGTGATCGCCGACACCCAGGACAATCCTGGCGCCGGCGGCAATTCCGACACCGTGGGCATGCTCAAGGCGCTCGTCGCCTGTCGGGCCCGGCGAGCGGCGATCGGCAACGTGTTCGATCCGGCGGCGGCGAGAGCGGCACACGAAGCGGGTGTCGGCGCCGTCGTCCGGCTGGCGCTGGGCGGACGCTCCGGCGTGCCCGGCGACTCGCCGCTGGAGGCGGCATTCACGATCGAGGCGCTCTCCGACGGCCGTTTCGTGGCCCCGGGCCCCTACTATGGAGGCGGCCGCCTCGACATGGGGCCGTCAGCGTGTCTACGAATCGACGAGGTGCGGATCGTCGTGGTCAGCAGCAAGGCCCAGTTGGCCGATCTGGCGATGTATCGTTCGGTGGGCATCGAACCGCTCGAACAGGCCATTCTGGTCAACAAGAGTTCGGTCCATTTTCGCGCCGACTTCGCCCCGATCGCTGAGACGATTCTGGTCTGTGCCGCCCCCGGACCGATGGCCGTCGATCCGGCCGATCTACCGTGGCAACGCCTTCGCCCAGGCATCCGGACGTCGCCTCTCGGCAGGCCCTTCGTCCCTGTCGTCGAACCCGCCTGAGCGCGACTTTTGCCAATGCCGATGTTTCCCCTACCGAGGAGTTCTCATGACTACGTTGCCCCGTATCGATGGCTTTACCGACGAACTGATCGAGATTCGTCACGACATTCACGCCCATCCCGAGATCGGCTTCGAGGAGCTGCGCACGGCCGGAATCGTCAGTGCCTATCTCGAACGCTTGGGCATCGCGGTCCATACCGGCATCGGCGGGACCGGGGTGATCGGTGTGATCGAGGGTAAGCATGGGCCGGGCAAGAGCGTGGGGCTGCGCGCTGATATGGATGCATTGCCGATGGACGAGGAGACGGGCCTGCCGTTTGCCTCACTGAGCCCTGGGCGATTCCACGGCTGCGGCCACGATGGCCATACCACCATGCTGCTGGGCGCGGCGCGCTATCTTGCCGAGACTCGGGATTTCTCCGGTCGTGCGATATTGATCTTCCAGCCGGCCGAGGAGGGGCTGGGCGGCGCGCGGGCGATGATCGCCGAGAAGCTGTTCCAGCGCTTCCCCTGCGACGAGGTCTATGCGCTGCATAACGCGCCGCATCTCGATCATGGACAGGTCCGCGTGATGTCCGGCAAGGCGATGGCAGGCGCCGAGTTCTTCGATATCGTCATTCGCGGTCGGGGCAGTCATGGCGCGCAGCCCAACAACGCCCGCGATCCGATCGTGGTGGCGACGCAGCTCTCCCAGGCCATGCAGAGCATCGTCAGCCGCAACGTCAATCCCCTGGACGCAGCGGTGGTGTCGATCACCCAGCTGCACTCCGGCTCCGCCTATAACGTGATTCCCCAGTCGGCCACACTCTCCGGCACCATTCGCACCTTCGACGACGACGTTGCCGCACTGATTCACGAGCGCATCCGCGAACTGGCAGCCGGCCTGGCCAACGCCTACGGCGTCGAGATAGAGGTCGATATCCGCAATATCTTCTCGGTGCTGGAGAATCATCCCGAGCAGACCGAAGCGCTGGCGGCCGCGGCCAGGGATATCGTCGGTGATGCCAACGTGGCCGATCTCGGCCGACCGGCGATGGGTAGCGAAGATTTCGCCGACATGCTGAAAATGGTGCCGGGTTCCTACTGCTGGGTCGGCCATGCCGGCGATATTCCGGTGCACAATCCGGCGTTCGTGCTTGACGACGGGATCCTGCCGGTCGGGGCAAGCCTGCTGGCGCGGATCGCTGAACGTCGTCTCAACGAACCGGTGGAGATGAGCGCTACCCAGGCGGTGAGCGCATGAGTCTCGCCGCCACCCTCGAATTAGATATCGATGACATGCTGGCCGGGCTAAAGCGCTGGGTCGAATGCGAGAGTCCGACCTTCGATATCGATGCCGTCAATCGCATGATGACGCTGGCCTCGGACGATCTCGTGGCGATGGGGGCGAGCGTCGAACGCGTTTCCGGGCCTGCGGGGCTGGGCGACTGTCTCAAGGCGAGCTTTCCACATCCGAGGCAGGCTGAAGGCGGCATCCTGATCATGGCGCATCTGGATACCGTCCATCCGGTCGGCACGCTGGAGACATTGCCGTTTCGGCGCGACGGTGATCGCTGTTATGGCCCCGGAATCTGTGACATGAAGGGCGGCACCTATGCGGCGCTTCGCGCCGTGGTTGCGCTTCAGCAGGCGGGGGGCGACATGGCGCTGCCGATTCACGTGCTGCTGACCTGCGACGAGGAGATCGGCAGCCCCGGCACCCGCGAACTGATCGAGCGGGAAGCGGCGAGGCATCGTTACATCCTGGTTCCGGAACCGGCGCGCGCGGGCAATGGCGTGATCACCGGGCGCTATGCGATCGCGCGTTTCGAGCTGCTCGCTCACGGTCGGCCAAGCCATGCCGGGGCGGCGCTGGCGGATGGCCATTCCGCGATTCGCGAGATGGTTGCACGAATTCCCGAGATCGAGTCGATGACCGACGATGACTGCACCTTCAGTGTTGGCGTGGTACAGGGCGGTCAATGGGTCAACTGTGTCTCGACGAGCTGCCGTGGCGAGGCGCTGAGCATGGCCAAGCGTCAGGCCGACCTGGATCGCGGTATCGAACGCATGCTGGCGCTCACCCAGCGCGATGCCGACGGGATCGGCTTCGAGGTCAAGCTCGGTGTGGTTCGGCCGGTATGGGAAGCGGGCCAGGCGACGCTATCGCTCTACGCCCAGGCCAGTAGAGTTGCCGATGAGCTGAAGATGCCGCTGCCGCACGCCAGCAGCGGTGGCGGCTCCGACGGCAACTTCACCGGTGCGATGGGGCTGGCGACGCTCGATGGATTAGGCGTGCGCGGTGCAGGAATCCACACGCTGGACGAACATATCGAGGTCGACAGTCTGGTCGAGCGCTCGAGATTGATGGCTGGGCTGATGGCGGTGCTGCGCTGATCGCTAGCGTGTGGAATTGTCGCTCGATCTAGTCATCGACGCGTCCGCGCAGGCGCTTTTTCTGCCCTTGACGGGTCTTGCTGTCGACGCGCTTGCGTTTGGCGCTGCGGCTGGGCTTGGTGGCCTGGCGTGGCTTGTCGCCGTAGAGCACGGGTTTGATCAGCTGTTTCAGACGAACGAGTGCCGCTTCCCGGTTGAGCTCCTGGGTGCGGTGCTCCTGCGACTTGATCACGATGATGCCGTCGCGGGTGATGCGTTTGTCACTCAGGGCCAGCAGCTTCTCCTTGAACCCAGGATGCAGACTGGAGGCGCGGATGTCGAAGCGCAGGTGGATCGCCGAGGAGACCTTGTTGACGTTCTGGCCACCGGCACCCTGGGCGCGTACGGCGATGAGTTCGATCTCGTTGTCGGGGATCGACACGTTGCGGGAGATTTCCAGTGGCATCGGTTGCTCCCTGAGTGTTCGAAAATGAGGGTAATGCCTCGCTTAGTCGACGCGATAGATACGCCAGCCTTCGGGGCAGGGCCTATCCTGCCACAGGCTGAGCATGGCGTCGCTGGCCGGAAACAGCGGCGTGGGGAGCTCCTGTTGCGGAAACCACGTCCAGCGATCGAAGACATCCGGCTCGGTTACGCGGGGCTCGGCGATTTCGTCGCCGAGTGAAATCAGTGCCGCGCCGGTGATCGCGGTGCGGTCGCTGTCCAGTTGTTGCAGGAAGGCGAATACCTCGACCGGCTGTCGAGTGACGATGCCGGTCTCTTCGTGCAGTTCCCGCAGTGCCGCGGCCTCGAAGGTCTCCCCGGGTTCGACGTGTCCACCGGGAAGACACCAGGTGGGTGTCTCTCCGGCCTTGATACGGTAGCCGAGCAGCAGGTCGCCGCCGGGGCGGGTGACGATGACACCGACACCCACGCGGGAAACGGGGGCAGCCATCAGAGCGGTTCCTCCCGTAGCGACGCTTCCGACAAGGCCGACAGCACTGCACTGGCCGCATAGTGGCCGCTGATGAAGGCGGCCACGATGCCCCGGAACAGCCCGCAGGCGTCGCCGACCACCCAGGTCGGTTGTCCGGGCAGGCGCAGGTGGCCGTCGACGCCGGGATACCAGCCGACGCCCTCGAGGGTCGGGCCGATCAGGCGCGTCGCTTCATGTTCGATCCGGGGGAAGCTGTCGACGAGCTGGCGCAGCCCCTGCAACATCGCACACGCCACGGCGTCGCCATAGAGGCGTCGCATCCGGGCCATGGTTTCTGCGTCCTCTTCCAGCCATGCCGACAGGGGGATCTCGAAGTAGGCGTCCCGCTCGGCCATGGCGTCCTGTAATGCCGAGATCGCCTCCCGCGCCATCGATTCGTCGAGGATGCGCGTATTGAAACCGACATTGGAGCGCGCCGTGGGAGGGCCGTCCGAGTGTCCCGATACCGTCCACAGGCCTTGCGTTCGGGTCAGCACGGTGGTGCCGTTGCGACAGGCGCAGAAAGTGCGCCATTCGATACCGTCTTCGGCCGTCTGCAGCGTCAGCTTGGGATCGAGATTGGAGAATGTCTGGAAGAAGGCCTGCTCGCTGGGCTGGTCGATACGGAAGCCGACTTCCAGGCGGCGGAAGACCTTCTCGATGTTGCCCATGTCCAGTGCGCCGAAACGCCCTGTGGCCCAGATCATTGTCCTGCTGACAAGCGCGCCGGGCGCTGCGTCGGGGCCCTCCAATTGCAGGTGATGGCGCTGCTCGTTGGCGTCGTAGCGGTGGGAGGTCACGCAGGTTCCGGTCAGGATGTCGATATCGACGCCATTGACCAGGCCGAATACCATCTCCTCCCGCGCCTGCAGCGGCAGGTAGCGGGAGGGGTAGTCCTTCAGGTTCCAGCGGCCCTCCTCCGGCGTGTAGACGTCGGTTCTGTCCGGGAACGGTGGCGTCTGCATGCCGTAGGATTCGAGCAGCTCACAGGTCCAGGCGTAAGCGCGATGCAAGGCCTCGCGTTCCGGCAATTGCCATATCCGCGTTGCGGATGGGAAGAACGAGAACTTGCCGTCCGAGTAGAGTCCGGCCCCGCCTTGGCCTTGAGTCAGATTGGCTTCGTCGCTTCTGTCGCGCCTCGAGATATCCGGACCTCGATCGATGAGAAGTACCCGACGTCCCTGACCAGAGAGTCTTTGGGCGGCGGCCAGTCCGGCGGGGCCGGCTCCGACGATGGTGACGTCATAACTCTCCATCATAACTCTCCATGATGAGGCCTCGAGCAGTAATGCGTGTCGAACGACGATGGGATGCCCGTGACAACGAGGTCGGCGGGATCTGGGTCGCGGCAGGAGTAACAGTTTTTTACTAAAAAATGATACGATACGCTGCGTATCCTATATTATCGTATCTTTCAGGAGCTGTTTTTGACAAGGATGTCTTCCATGCCCGTCGTTTCTCCTGCACGCCCAGGTCGGCCACGCAGCGCCACGGCTTCTGCCGAGGTGATGCGAACAGCCTTGGAACTGGCGCTGGAGGGAGGAATTCACCATGCCACCGTCGAGCGGATAGTCAGCGTCTCGGGTGTGGCCAAGTCGACCATCTACCGACGTTGGCCAAATGCGGTTGCCATCGTCATGGATGCCTTTCTGGAAGCGGTAGGGCCGAGCATCGCCTACGATGACGAACTGCCCGTCGTTGCCAGTTTCCGGCGCAGCGTGCTGGCGCTGGCCGAGGTGCTCAATGGCCCTCATGGCCGCTTGCTGCAGTATCTGCTGGGCGCCGCCCAATCCGACCCCGTACTGAGCCGTGCCTTCGTCGAGCGCTGGATCGGACCGCGTCGCCAGATGGGCCGGCAAGCCATCGTCGGTGCCGTCGAGCGAGGCGAGCTCAGCCCGGAGATCGATCCGGACCTGAGCATGGATCTGATCTACGGCGCGGTCTATTACCGGCTGTCGGTCTCCTTTTGCGAGATCGACCAGGATTTCGTCGAAGCGGTCATCGATCGGGCGCTGGGGCCCTATGTGCGGGGCGGGCTCGACTGATAGCCGGCGCCAGTCGGTTCAGGCTGTCCCTGGCAGGGCGCCCATCGTCTGCCCCATGCTGATCGGGCTGCCCTCGGGATCGAAGTTGCCGAAGGCGGTCTCTCTCCCCAGGCACATCACCACCGTGGAGCCGAGCTTGAAGCGGCCCATCTCCTGGCCTTTCTCGATCACGATCGGCTCGTCGAAGCGGGTCGTCTGGATGCGGCCGCTCAGCGGCGTGACCTGGCCGGCCCAGGTGGTTTCGATGGCGGCCACGATCATCGCGCCGACCAGCACCATGGCCAGCGGCCCGTGCTCGGTATCGAAGAGACAGACCAGCCGCTCGTTGCGCGCGAACAGCCCTGGAACATGGTTGGCGGTGGCGCTGTTGACCGAGAACAGCCGTCCGGGGACGTAGGTCATCTCACGCAGTGTGCCGGTCATCGGCATATGTACCCGGTGATAATCCTTGGGCGATAGATAGACCGTGGCGAAGCTGCCCTGGCGAAACGGCGCCGCGCGCGAGACGTCGCCGCCCAGCAGGGCGCCGAGCGAGTAGGTCTGGCCCTTGGCCTGGATCAGGGTGCCGTGTTCGATACGACCGTAGCGTGACAGCACGCCATCGGCGGGAGACACCAGGCCTTCGCCGATGGGGCGGGCCTCGGGTTTGAGCGCGCGGGTGAAGAAATCGTTGAAGCAGGCATAGGCGCCAGGATCCGGCTGCAGGGCCTGGGTCATGTCGACGCCGTAGGTCTGGATGAAGCGCCGGATGAACAGGTCCTTGACCCAAGGTATCCGACTATCGGCGATTCGGCCGATCAGTCGCGAGATCGCATGCTGAGGCAGCGGGTACTGAATTCTGGCGAAGAGTTCCTGGCGATCCACGATAACGACCCCGGTGAAAGAAGAGGGACTGACGGAAGGCGGACAAGGTAGCGAGAGTCCTCGGTCCGCGCAATAGACTGAGCTACGAGCTACGAGCTACGAGCTACGAGCTACGAGCTACGAGCTACGAGCTACGAGCGACTAGTACTATTTCTCGACCGGGGTATCGTCGCGGTTGCCCCACTCCTTCCAGGAGCCGGGGTAGGCGCGGACGTTGTCGTAGCCGAGTGCCTTGGCGGCAAGCCAGGTCAGACCGCTGCGGTGGTGGGTCTGGCAGTGGGTGACGATCTCCTTGTCCTGGGTCAGGCCGCGTGCCTCCAGTTCGGTGACGAGCTCGGCGTAGTCGCGAAGACGCAGGTCGTGATCCTTGTCCATCACCTCCAGCCAGTCCAGATTGACCGCCCCGGGGATATGCCCGAGCTTGCGGTTGTCGCCCTTGAGGCCGCGATACTCATCCATGGAGCGGGCGTCCCAGATGGCGAGCGCCGGGTCGCCAAGGCGCTCCAGCAACTCCTCGCGCCGGATCTGGACCTGGGGATTGAGGTAGGCCGCTTCGTATTCGCTGGGGGTCGGCGAATCCGGCGTCGTGGAGACCGGCTGGCCTTCGGCCCGCCAGGCATGGATGCCGCCATTGAGATAGGAGTAGCGGCGATGCCCGATCAGCTCCAGCGTCCACAGCAGGCGGCCCGCCCAGCCGCCGCCCTCATCGTCATAGGCGACGACGTGGGTCTCCGGGGTCAGCCCGAGTTCGGAGAACAGCGCACTCAGATCGGCTTCTGAGGGCACATCGTTGGGTACGTCGCCGCTGCCAGCCAGCAGACGCCGGGACTCGAGGAAGATAGCCCCAGGCACGTGACCCGAGTCGTAACTCTCTGCCTTGAGCGGTACGTCGATGATCAGCAGATGCGGGTCATCGAGGTGGTGGGCTAGCGTGGCCGGCTCCAGAATCAGCGGCAGCTGGGGGATTTCCGAGCTCATGGGCGACTCCTGGCGTGGTTATGTTGGCGATCCCCGTGATGATGGCACATGCACCCGGCACTAGGTAGCGGGTGGCGCCATCGACCGGATTCGTTATACTGCGCGCCGCTCGGCCTGGCCTCTCGGCTTTTTACAAGAAGTTTCGCCCAGACCTTTTTATTGAAACCAACTTCGTATACAAAATTCACGGACGCGACCGGTTCGCGTCATCAATAACAATCATCATGGCCAGGAGATTGCTGCGTGCTCGAAAAAATGTTCTCTCTGCGCTCGCTGGAAACGACGGTGAAGACCGAAGTGCTGGCGGGTGTCGCGACCTTCCTGGCGGCGATGTACATCATCGTGGTCAATCCTTCGATCCTCTCCAGTGCCGGCGTGCCGTTTGCCGGCGCCCTGACGGCGACGGTGCTGATCAGCTTCTTCGGCAGCGTGATGATGGGGCTCTACGCGCGCAACCCGATCCTGGTCGCGCCGGGTATGGGGATCAACGCGCTGTTAACCTACACCATGGTGCTGGGGGCGGGCATCGAGTGGCAGACCGCGCTGGGCTGTGTGTTCTGGTCCGGCGTGCTGTTCGGGATCCTGGCGCTGTTCAACGTGCGCCGCTACGTGGTCGACGCCATTCCGGCGACGCTGCGTCATGCCATCGCCTGTGGCATCGGCCTGTTCATCACCGTCATCGGCCTGGTCAATGCCGGGATGCTGGTCTCCAATCCGGCGACGGTCGTCGGTCTGGGCAAGATGACGCCGACGCTGGTGACGTGCCTGATCGGGTTGGGCGTCACCGCCGTACTGGTCGCTCGTCGCGTCCAGGGCGCGCTGATCCTGGGGATCGTCGTCACCACGATACTCGCCATTCCCATCGGCCGGCTGTGGGGCGATGCCAGTGCCATGTCGCCCACCGGCGCGCCGACGCTGGTCAACTTCCAGGGCCTCTTCGCCTGGCCGGATTTCGGGGCGCTGTGGCAGGTCGACTTCGTCGGTGCGCTGGCGGTGGCCTACTGGCCGTTCATCTTCGTGATCCTGTTCACCACCTTCTTCGACGCGATGTCGACCTTTATCGGCGTCTGCCAGGCGGGCAACCTGCTCGACGACGATGGCGAGCCGCGCAACATTCGCCGTTCGATGATGGTGGACGCCTTCTCGGCGTTGATCTCCGCACCGCTGGGCACCAGCCCGGCCAACGCCTATGTCGAGTCCGCGGCCGGGATCAGTCAGGGCGGTCGGTCGGGCCTGGTCGCCGTGGTCGCCGGCCTGCTGTTCCTGCCGTTCCTGTTCCTGTCGCCGCTGCTGGCGCTGGTGCCGGCCATCGCCACCGCGCCGGCCCTGATCATGGTGGGCGTCTTCATGCTCTCGCCGATCCGCACCATCGACTGGCAGCAGTACGACGACGCGATCCCGGCCTTCGTGGCGATGATGCTGATCCCGCTGACCTACTCGATCACCCACGGGGTGGTGTTCGGCTTTCTGACGTTCGTGGTGGTCAAGGTCGGCGTGGGCAAGGCAAAGGAAGTGCGCCCGGCGATGTGGGTGCTGTTCTTCCTGTCCATTCTGATGTTGTTCGAGGGCTGATCCAGGCTGCTTTTGCTTAATCAGCCTTCGTTAACGCGGCATGGGCACTCCCGAGCCAAGTTGGTTTGTTGTTGGTCAGGTTGATTTGCTCGAAGTCTCGCACCCTGGACGCCTTCCAGAACGGCGCTGAACGCAGAGCGTCGAGCCGGGTCTCGCGTCATGGATGACGCGAGAGGCGCGTTGGGCAGGATGCCCTTTCGCGCCGACCCGAGCGCAGGCGCTCTAGCGTTCGGAGTCCGCCGTTCTGTGGCGTCAAAAAGGGGAGTTTGAGGGGCTTGCCCCTCAAGAGTAACGTGCAGGAGGACGGTAGCGGCTTCGTCAGTGGTGACCTGGTACTGTTTGAATGAGTCAGCTCAGGCATTTATGGATGATCAGATATCGCCGCGTCTCAGGACGCGGCGATCGTATTTTGAGAATCAGGAGTTCGTGATGTCGTCTCTGATGCGCTGGAAGCTGGCGAAGCGCAGGGGATGGATCTCGCCGCGCTCGACGGCGTCGAGCAGGGCGCAGCCGGGCTCCTGGCGGTGGCGGCAGTCGCGGAAGCGGCAGCGGCCGAGATAGGGGCGGAACTCGATGAAACCTTCGGCCAGCTCGTGCTCGTCGAGATGCCATAGCCCGAATTCGCGGATGCCGGGCGAGTCGATCAGATCGCCGCGACGCTCTCCATCGACCGTGGTTTCCAGCGGCAGCGGGTAGAGGCGGGCCGTGGTGGTGGTGTGTTTGCCCTTGCGGGTGTCCGTCGACAGCGCCCCGATCCGCAGGGTCTCGTCGGGAAGCAGCCGGTCGATCAACGAGGATTTGCCGACCCCGCTCTGGCCAACGAAGACGGAGGTTCGAGCCGCCAGTTGCGCCCATAACCCTTCCAGCCCCTGCTCGCCGCGCGCCGAGGCTTCGATCAGTGGGTACCCCAGCTCACGGTAGCGGGCCAGCGTCGCGCGCAACGGCCCGCCCTCGGCTGGCAGCAGGTCGCTCTTGTTGAGCACCAGCACGGGAGGAATCCCGGTGCTCCCGGCGGCGACCAGGTAGCGGTCGATCAGATTGGGGTGCGGTTCCGGTTCGCCCGCCACCACGATCAGGATCTGGTCGATATTGGCGGCCACCGGGCGCAGTTGACCGTGGGCATCGGGGCGTTCGAGCACGCTGTGACGCTCGCCGCGGGCGACCACCACGCCGCTGCCGTCGTTGGCCTGGCGCCAGATCACCTGATCGCCGGTCACCAGGCCTTCGAGATTGGCGCGCAGATGGCAGCGGTGCAGTCGAACCTGGTCGCCCTCGACGGATTCGACCTCCAGCGAGCGGCCGAAATGGGCGGCGACCCGGCCCGGGCGCTCGGCGCCGTATTCGCCGGCGTCGAGGCGCTCGCTGTCGCGCTCGTCCTTCTTCGAGGCGCGCTCGGCACGCTCGGCCTGGATCTTCTCGACCCGCCAGCGCTGCTGGCGGGTCAGTTTTCGGCGGCTCATGATGGGTGTCGGCTCGCGGTTGTCTGAGGCTCAAGAGGGGAGTGAAGCTCACCTCTGGCGTTTGCCCCTTCCTCGTGTCACGGGGGTAGAATGGCGGCATTGTAGCCGTTACCGACCTGCCGTGTCCGCCCGCGTCCGTGTGACCGGGGACACCGACCCTGGAGTTGTTCATGTCTGAACCATCCGCCGCTGGCGCCCGCAGCGATCTTCTGGTCTGGATAGACCTGGAAATGACCGGCCTCGACCCGGATCGGGAGCGAATCATCGAAGTGGCGACCTTGATCACCGACGGTGAACTCAATCTGATCGCCGAAGGCCCGGTACTGGCGGTGCATCAGCCGGATGCCCTGCTCGACGGGATGGACGAATGGAACCAGAAGACGCATGGTGAATCCGGACTGGTTCGGCGGGTGCGCGAGAGCACCATCGACACCTCGGAAGCGGAGCGGCGCACGCTCAAGTTCCTGGCCAACTACGTTCTGCCCGGCACCTCTCCGGTCTGTGGCAACAGCGTCCACCAGGACCGGCGCTTCATGGAGCGCGAGATGCCGGCGCTCAACAACTTCTTTCACTATCGCAACCTGGATGTCTCGACGCTGAAGGAGCTGGCCAAGCGCTGGAATCCGGCGGCGGCCAACGGCTTCACCAAGCAGAACACCCATCAGGCACTGGACGATATTCGCGAGTCGCTGGCGGAGCTCAAGCATTATCGCGAAACCTTCCTGAAGCTTCCGGACTGATCGCCGACGGGGCGCCGATCGTTCTTGGCCACGCCTCAGACGCTGGCGATGCGCGCTTCACGCTTGATCCGCTGCTCCTCGAGCGCCCAGCGCACGTGCTCGCGAACCAGGTCGGAGGGATACGCCAGGCGGGCTCGCAGGGCATGCTCGACGCGCTCGCTCCAGGGCGCATTGCCCAGGCCGATCGCCAGGTTGCGCAGCCAGCGCTCGTAGCCGATGCGCCGGATCGGGCTGCCTTCGGTGCGCTTGAGAAATTCGCTCTCGCTCCAGGCGAACAGGTCGATCAGTTCGGCGCGATCCAGGTCATGGCGCGGCGCGAAGTCCGGCTCTGCGCTGGCGCGAGTGAAGCGGGTGAAAGGGCAGAACAGCTGGCAGTCGTCGCAGCCGTAGACCCGATTGCCCATGGCCCGGCGAAACTCGAGGGGAATGCTGCCGTGAAGCTCGATGGTCAGGTAGGAGATGCAGCGCCGGGCATCGATCACCTTGTCGTCGATGATGGCATCGGTCGGGCAGGCGGTCTGGCAACTGCTGCAGGAGCCGCAGTGTTCGCGCTCGAAGGGCGGGTCCACCGGTAGCGGCAGGTCGGTATAGAGCTCGCCGAGGAAGAACAGCGAGCCGGCCTGCGGATCGAGCAGCATGGCGTTCTTGCCGAACCAGCCCAGTCCGGCCTTCTGGGCCAGGGCGCGCTCCATCACCGGCGCGGAGTCGACGAAGGCGCGATAGCCGATCTGGCCGACTTCGTTCTCGATCTTGCGCGCCAGCTGGTCCAGTCGCTTGCGGATCAGCTTGTGATAGTCGCGGCCCAGGGCGTAGCGTGAAACATACGCCTTGTGCGGCTGTCCCAGTGTCCTGGTGGTCTCGACCTCGGGCGGCAGGTAATCCATGCGGGCGCTGATCACACGCAGCGTGCCGGGCACGAGTTGCTGCGGTCGCGTGCGCTTGCTCCCGTGCCTGGCCATGTAGTGCATCTCGCCATGGTGCCCGGCTTCCAGCCAGCGTTGCAGATAGCGCTCATGGCTCGACAGATCGGTATCGGTGATACCGATCGCCTGGAAGCCGAGCTCTCGCCCCCACTGTTTGACGCGTGAGGCGAGGTCGTTGAAATCGACGCTGGATCGTTGTGACATACCGCAGGGACGCATGCAGGGATGGGGGTGTCGGGTGCGCTACCCTACACCACTATCCAACTCATTATCGAGTCACCTCATCATCCGGCCGAACGGCGGGGCGGGTCATGTTCGATGACCCGAGCCGTCGGAAGACCACAGGAGCCACGATGTCTACTTCTTCCTCCTATCAGCGGCCGCTCTCCTCTCATCGGCATCCGCTGTATTTGGCCGATCAGGTCCGTGAGCTGGACCGCCGCACCATCGATGCCGAGGGTGACGGCTTTGCCTTGATGCGCCGTGCCGGAGAGTCGGCCTACGAGGCGTTGTGTGCCCGCTGGCCGGGCATCCGTCGCATCTGCGTGCTGTGCGGCGGAGGCAACAATGGGGGCGATGGCTATATCGTCGCCGCGCTGGCTGCCGCCGATGGCGTGGCGGTCGACCTGGTGGCGCTGAAGCCGGTGGCCGAGCTCGCGGGCGATGCGCGGCGAGCGGCCGAGCTGGCGGCGGAAGCGGGGGTCGTGCCGGTTGCGTGGAATGACGAACTGACGCTGGATGGGGAGTTGATGGTCGACGCGATGCTGGGGACCGGGGCCCACGGTGCGCCGCGTCCCCCCTATGCCGCGGCGATTTCGGAGGTTAACGCCAGTGGCTGCCCGGTCATGGCGCTGGATGTGCCGTCGGGCGTCGATGTCGATACCGGTCATGTCGAGACGGAAGCGGTGGCGGCGACGCTGACGGTCACGTTCGTTGGCGACAAGCTGGGTCTGCATACCGGTGCGGCCCTCGACGTGGTGGGCGATGTGATATATGCCCCGCTGGGCGTCGATCCACGGTCGCATGGCGACATCGCGCCGGTCGCCTGGCTGCAGACGCGTCAGGATCTGGCCCGGGCCCTGCCACCGCGGAGGCCCGGCAGCCACAAGGGGATTTACGGCCATGTGCTGGTGGTGGCTGGTGCGCCAGGCATGGGCGGGGCGGCGCTGATGACCAGCGAAATGGTGGCTCGCGTCGGCGCGGGCAAGATCAGTCTGGCTACTGATGCGGCCCATGTCTCGGCCAGTCTGACCCGGTTTCCCGAAATCATGGCCCATGGCGTGCGCGGTGCGCCGGATCTCGAGGCGATGGTCGACGCCGCCGATGTCATCGCCGTGGGCCCAGGCATCGGCAGCGGTGCCTGGGGGCAGGCTGCGCTGCAGAGCGTACTGTCAGCCGGCAAGCCCTGCGTGGTCGATGCCGATGGGCTCAATCTGCTGGTGCAAGACGACAGCAATCCTCGTCGCGAAGAGTGGATATTGACCCCGCATCCCGGCGAGGCGGGCAGACTGTTGGGAATTGCTACTGCCGAGGTGCAGCGTGACCGGCGTCAGGCCATCCATGCACTGCATGAGCGCTGGGGAGGAACGATCGTGCTCAAGGGGGCCGGGACGCTGGTCTACGATGGTGAACGAATGACCGTTTGCCCCTTCGGCAACCCGGGCATGGCCAGCGGTGGCATGGGCGACGCACTGACCGGCATCATCGCCGGGCTACTCGGGCAGCTCCCTACCCTTGGCGACGCGGCGAGAATCGGCGTGTTGCTTCATGCGTTGGCCGCCGATGCCGCAGCAGCGAATGGCGGCGAGCGTGGTTTGCTGGCGAGTGATCTGGCATCCTATGCGCGAACTTTAGCCAACCCCCAACCTTTCTCGAGCCATGCCGATCATTCTTGACGACGAAGCCGCCCAGGTAGCGTTTGGTGAATCCCTGGGCCGGGCGCTGGCCGGTCGCGGTCAGGTCCACCTGATCGGCGATCTTGGCGCCGGCAAAACCACCCTGGCGCGGGGCATTGTACGTGCCTATGGCCACATCGGTGCGGTCAAAAGCCCGACCTATACGCTCGTCGAACCCTATGAGACTGAAGCGGCCCGGATCTTTCACTTCGATCTCTATCGCTTGGGCGACCCCGAGGAGCTCGAGTTCATCGGAGCCCGCGACATGCTGGGCGGCGATGGCCTGTGTCTGATCGAATGGCCCAGCCGAGGGGCGGGGTGGTTGCCGATACCCGATCTGGAGATTCATCTGCGGGTAGTGGCGGGCGGTCGTCAGGCGCTGGGCGTGGCGCACAGTCAACAGGGACATGCCGCGCTGGCCAAACTGCCGGCTGATTTGCGCGCTTCGGTGAGTCATGAGGAATCAGTGAGCCACAAGGAAGATGAATGCTGAAAGATGTTCGAGAGATATCGTCCATTACCGCGACCTCACAGCGCGATGTCTCTATGCGATTCGGCACCGGCGTTTTCAGTGGATTACTGCCGCTGGCGCTGCTGCTGGTCTCCACTGTCAAGTGCCGAAGTGGCGCCGAGCGTGAGCGATGGCGTAAAGCCTGGCGTCGAACCCTGACCGCGCTGGTATCGCTTTGCTGCCTCGTCGCTACCGCACAGGCTCAGGCGGTCGAGGTGGACAATATGCGGCTATGGTCGGCGCCGGATCATGTCAGGCTCGTGTTCGACATGTCGGGACCGGTCAACGCCAATGTCTTTACATTGAATAATCCCGATCGGGTCGTTATCGACCTCGACAGCGCCGATCTCGATTTCGATGTCGACAAGCTCGATCTGGATGACAGTGCGATCTCCAAGGTTCGCACGGGCGTGCGCGAAAGCGGCGGCTTGCGCGTCGTGCTCGACGTCGACCGCTCCGTCGTGCCCAAGAGTTTCACGTTGGCGCCCAACGAGCAGTACAGCGATCGCTTCGTGCTCGATCTCAACTACCCCGGTGCCAGTGCGGTCAAGGATCCCATCGATCCTATCGAGGCCATGATTCGCGATCAGGAAATCGCCGCGCAGCGGGCGCAGGCTGAAGCCATTGCCGAAGGCAATCCGCAGAAGGCCGAAGCCGTCGCCTCTGCCGTCGAGGCGCAGCCTCATCCCAAGCGTGACATCATTGTGGCCGTCGACGCTGGGCACGGTGGTGAAGATCCCGGTGCTTCCGGGCCGGACGGGACCCACGAGAAAGACGTCGTCCTCGAAATTGCACGCAAGGTGAAACAGCGCTTCGACCAGACGCCGGGATTCAAGGCCTTCCTGACCCGAGATGGTGACTATTATGTTGGTTTGCGTCAGCGCACCCTGATTGCTCGGCAGCAGAAGGCGGACTTCTTCGTTTCGATCCATGCCGATGCGGTGCGCAGCAGGCAGCCTTCCGGGAGCTCGGTCTACGCATTGTCTCAGGGCGGCGCGACATCGGAGACCGCGCGCTGGCTGGCGGCAAGCGAAAACCAGTCCGATCTGATCGGTGGTGTCGACGGCAGTTTGAGCCTCGACGACAAGGATGAAGTGCTGCGTGGCGTGCTGCTCGACCTGACGATGACGGCGACGATGAACGACTCGCTGGCAACCGGTGGGCAGGTGCTCGATCAGCTCGGACGTATCAACAAGCTGCACAAGTCGAGCGTCGAGCAGGCGGGCTTCGTGGTGCTGAAATCACCCGATATTCCGTCGCTGCTGGTCGAGACTGGCTTTATTTCCAATCCGCGCGAAGAGGCGCAGCTCAAGTCGTCCTCGCACCAGGCCAAGCTGGCCCAGGCGGTCTACGAAGGCATCGTGGCACATTTCCGCCAGCATCCGCCGCCCTCGAGTCTGCTGGCATGGCAGCGCGATCAGGGGCGTGGCAGTGCTAGCAACGAGTATCGCGTACAGGGCGGCGACACGTTGTCTCAGGTGGCATCCAGCCACGGCATTAGCATGAAGGCGCTGAAGCAGGCCAATGGGTTGGATAGCGATATCTTGCGGGTGGGGCAGGTGTTGACCATTCCATGACGACGCTTTGCCTGAAAAATGTCTGCGCTCGGCCATACGGCGTTAAAAATCGGCTTAAAATGCTCATTTACAACCTCGTAAACTCCGCTTTTTCGCCAATTTTTGCCTTGTCTGACCGTCGCTCGTCGATTTTTCAGACAGAGCGGATGAGTTTCGGACGACTGCGTTGGACGGTGAGGAGACGCTGCGATGAATGAGTCACCACGCATCCGCATTCTCGATCCCCGATTGGCTAACCAGATTGCCGCCGGGGAGGTCGTCGAGCGTCCGGCCTCGGTGGTCAAGGAGATCGTCGAGAACGCCATCGACGCCGGTAGTCAGCGTATCGAGGTCGACCTCGAGGCGGGCGGCTCGCGGTTGATTCGGGTGCGCGACGACGGCGTCGGCATCGGCGCGGGCGACCTTCCTCTGGCGCTGTCTCGCCACGCCACCAGCAAGATCGCGTCGCTCGATGATCTCGAGGATGTCTCCAGCCTGGGGTTTCGCGGCGAGGCGCTGGCATCGATCAGTTCGGTGTCGCGCCTGGAATTGATCTCCAACGCGGCCGAGGATCCGTCCGCCGGTTGGCGCGTGGTCGCCGAAGGCCGGCAGATGGAACCGCGAGTCACGCCCGCACCGCATCCTCGCGGTACGTCGGTGCTGGTTCGCGACCTATTCTTCAATACGCCGGCGCGGCGCAAGTTTCTGCGCACCGAGAAGACCGAGTTCGGTCATGTCGAGGAGGCTTTTCGGCGCCTGGCGCTGTCGCGTTTCGATATCGCCTGGCTGTTGCGCCACAACCAGAAGGCCGTGCATCAGCTGCCCGCCGTGGCGTCGGACCAGGCCGGTCGGGAGCGGCGAATCAGTGCGATGCTGGGCAAGCGCTTCCTGAACGAGGCGTTGCACCTCGACCTGGAGGTCACGGGACTGCGGCTGTGGGGTTGGGTCGGCCAGCCAACCTACTCGCGTGCTCAGGCCGATCAGCAGTACTTTTTCGTCAACGGTCGTATCGTCAGGGATCGCCTGGTCGCGCATGCCATCCGTCAGGCTTATCGCGACGTGATGTTCCACGGCCGACATCCGGTGTTCGTGCTGTATCTGGAGCTCGATCCGCGGGTGGTGGATGTCAATGTGCATCCTACCAAGCACGAAGTGCGCTTTCGCGATGGCCGCCTGGTCCACGATTTTCTGTTCTCGAGCCTGCATCGCGCGCTGGCCTCCGTGAAGCCCAACGATGCGGCGGCGGCCGAAGAGCGCGGGAATGGTCCCGCGGACGAATCGGCCAACGGCGAAGCGGAAATGTCGTCGCAGCGGCGGCCGGATGGCGAGACTGACACTGCGGCGGCCTACGCTCCGCCGGACTGGCAGCAACAGCGCATGCCGCTGGCCGGGCAGCATTCGTCAGGCACGGGGCAGCAGGGGCAGAACCGTCCCGCTGCCCAGCGGATTCGCGAATTCATGGCGGGCTACCATGCACTGCATCCGGAGCATGAGTCGACGCTGCTGACACCGCGTGACGGTAACGCGGGAGCCCCGGGCGGCGAGGCGGCCGGGACAGCGCTCCAGGAGCGCCCAGTGCAAACCGTCACGACGCTGCCGGCAAATGACGATACACAGGCGCCGCCGCTGGGCTATGCGGTAGCCCAGCTACACGGTGTCTACATTCTGGCGCAAACCGAACGCGGGATGGTGATCGTCGATATGCACGCCGCCCATGAGCGGATCGTCTACGAACGCATGAAACAGCAGATTCACGCCGGGGCGCTCGACGCACAGCCGCTGCTGGTACCGGTCTCGATGGCGGTCAGTGCCGGCGAAGCCGAGGTCGCCGAACACGAGCGTGAAGCTTTTGCCCGCCTGGGTGTCGTGCTTGACGCCGCTGGCCCCGAGACGCTGCTGATACGCCAGGTGCCGGCGCTGCTGGCGGATGCGGATATCGAGCCGTTGATTCGCGACATGCTTGGCGATCTCGAGCGCTTCGGACGTTCCGATCGTCTCGAGACGCGTATCAACGAGCTGCTCAGTACCATGGCCTGCCACGGCAGCGTGCGCGCCAATCGACTGCTGACATTACCGGAAATGAATGCGCTGCTGCGCGACATGGAACGCACCGAGCGCAGCGGACAGTGCAATCACGGCCGCCCCACTTGGACCGAAATGTCGATGCCGCAGCTCGACAAGCTGTTCCTTCGCGGCCAGTGAACGAGGGCGCCCGTGCACGAGAACGATGATCGCATGAACGACGAGCCGCTGGTTTCCCCGGTACCGAACGACTCTCGACATGACGAGCGGCCGCTGGCGATTCTGCTGCTCGGCCCGACGGCTTCCGGCAAGACGGACAATGCCATCGCGCTGCATCAACGTTTCGGTGCCGAGCTGATCAGCGTCGACTCGGCGATGGTCTATCGTGGTATGGATATCGGCACGGCCAAGCCATCCGTCGCGGAACTCGCCCGCGCGCCGCACCGGCTGATCGATATCCGCGACCCGGCCGAGGTCTATACGGCGGCGGACTTTTGTCACGATGCGTTACGCGAGATGGAAGCGATTACCGCCTGCGGCAAAATGCCGCTGCTGGTGGGCGGGACGATGATGTATGCCAAACGTCTCGTCGAGGGAGTCGCTAGCATGCCCGGCGCTGATCCTGCCACCCGCGATCAATTGCGCCAGCGCGGCGAGCAGGAGGGGTTCGAGGCACTGCATGCGGAGCTTGCGAAGGTCGACCCACAGGCCGCCGAAGCCATTCATCCGCGTAACCGGCAGCGTCTGATTCGCGCGCTCGAAGTGTATCGACTGAGCGGCGTGACGCTCTCCGAGCACTGGCGGCGCCAGCAGCGTGAAAACTTTCCGTGGCGGCTGTTGTCCATTGCTCTCGCGCCTGCAGAACGTCACGTACTTCACGCGCGGATCGCCCAGCGTTTCGATGCCATGCTCGCTGGCGGATTGGTAGCCGAAGTGGCTACATTGAAGCAACGCGGCGACCTCCATGCAGATCTACCATCGATGAAGAGCGTCGGTTATCGGCAGGCATGGGAGTATCTCGAAGGCGCCTGCGATCACGCCGCCTTGCGTGAGCGTGGTATCGCTGCCACGCGCCAGCTGGCCAAGCGTCAATTGACCTGGTTGCGACGCTGGTCCGATCTACATTGGGTCGATAGCTGCGCACCGGACGTGGGCGAGCAGATTGCGAAAATCGTGCGTGAGCACGGTAGTTAGCGTAAAATGGCGGGCTTCGTCGAGACCTGTACTTGCGGCACGCGATGCCGTTGGTGTGATGCCGAGTCAGAACGAATCGCCGCCCAACTAAAACAGCATTACTCATAACAGTATTAGGGAGAGCAACATGTCCAAAGGACAGTCCCTTCAGGATCCGTACCTGAACATTCTGCGCAAGGAGCGCATCCCGGTTTCCATTTTTCTGGTCAACGGCATCAAGTTGCAGGGGCAGATCGAGTCGTTCGATCAGTTCGTCATCCTGTTGCGCAACACCGTCAGTCAGATGGTTTACAAGCACGCCATTTCGACGGTCGTACCGTCCCGTAACGTCCGGTTGCCGCCGCAGGATCCCGCCGCACCCGGACTCGATAGCTAATCGAGAGGTACTGATTGTTTTTCGAACGTCCCGACGCCGGCGAAACGGCGATTCTGGTCCATGTGGACTTTCAGGACGAGCAGGAGCGCGAAGATCCGGGTGAACTCCTGGAACTGGTGCGCTCCGCCGGGGCGGAGTCGGCTACCCTGATTCAGGGCAGTCGACGCCGTCCCGATCCTCGTTCCTTCATCGGCAGTGGCAAACTCGACGAGGTCAAGGCCGCGCTCGAGGCCCATCATGCCGAACTGGTCATTTTCAATCATGCCCTGTCTCCCTCCCAGGAGCGTAACCTCGAGCGTGCGCTCAAGTGTCGCGTGCTCGACAGAACGGGCCTGATCCTCGATATCTTCGCGCAACGCGCGCGAACCCATGAAGGCAAGCTCCAGGTCGAACTGGCCCAGCTCGAATACATGTCCACGCGACTGGTGAGAGGCTGGACGCACCTCGAGCGCCAGAAAGGCGGTATCGGTCTGCGTGGCCCGGGTGAAACCCAGCTGGAGACCGACCGCCGCCTGCTGCGTGGACGGATCAAGTCGATCCACCGGCGGCTGGAGAAGGTGCGCAAGCAGCGCGACCAGAACCGTCGGGCCAGGGCGCGGGCAGAGGTCCCCAGCGTATCGCTGGTGGGTTACACCAACGCTGGCAAATCGACCCTGTTCAATGCGATCACGGCGTCCGAGGTGTATGCCGCCGATCAGCTGTTCGCGACTCTCGACCCGACCCTGCGGCGGCTCGACGTGCCGGACGTCGGCGATGTGGTGCTGGCGGATACGGTGGGGTTCATTCGACACCTGCCCCACAAGCTGGTCGAGGCGTTCCAGGCCACGCTGCAGGAGGCCACCGAGGCTAGCCTGATCGTGCATGTGATCGACGCCGCCGACCCCGACCGCGAACTCAATGTCGCCCAGGTCGACAGCGTGCTGGCGGAGATCGACGCCGACGAAGTGCCCCGACTGCTGGTGATGAACAAGATCGACCTGTTGGGGACATCGCCGCGCATCGAGCGCGACGAGCATGGATTCCCTCAAGTCGTCTGGCTCTCCGCGCGCGATGGCGAGGGGCTCGAGCTGCTGCGCGAGGCACTCGGCGAGTGGCTGGCCGAGGATATCCTGGATATCCGCTTGACGCTGACACCCGAGCAGGGTCGACTACGGGCGGCGCTGCACGAATTGCAGGCGGTGCAAGACGAAGCGTTCGACGAACAAGGGCGTTCGAATCTGGAGATTCGCTTGCCCCGGCGGGAGTTTATGCAGATGATGGCTCGCTTGGGCGAACGCGCCGACGATTATCTACCCACCTCGGAAAAGACACCGGTTGCCGATTGGGAACGGGTTTGAGGTGAGAAAAACGACGCAGGGGAGCTTCGTGGTCCGAGAGTCGGGCCCGAACGATGCAGGGTAACGAGGGTTCGATGTCAGTTCGAACAAGCCCTTTGCACGCGAGTGCAACGCCACGGCGGCTCACGCTCCCGATGCCATGCGTAATGCTTTGGCCTGACGCAACGCTTTGACTGCATCATTGGAGACTAGGTATGGCTTGGAATGAGCCTGGTGGTGGCAATAACCAGCAGGACCCCTGGGGCGGCGGAGGGGGCCGGCGCCCGAGTGGTAATGGTGGCAACAACGGTGGTGGCAATCAGGGGCCGCCGGACCTCGATGAGGCGCTGAAGAAATTTCAGGACAAGATCAATCGGCTGCTGGGCGGGCGCGGCAAGCGCTCCGGTTCCGGCGGTGGCGAGGGTTCCGGCGGTGGCGGCAAGCGCAACCCGTTCGTGCTGCCGATCCTGGTGCTGATCGTCGCGGTCGTGATCTGGGCCGGTTCGGGTTTCCACCTGATCGACCAGTCCGAGCGCGGCGTGGTGTTCCGCCTCGGCAAGTACACCGACACCTTGAATCCCGGCCTGCACTGGAATCCGCCGATCATCGATCGGGTGGACAACGTCAACGTGACCAGCATCCGTTCCGCCACCCAGACGGACTCGATGCTGACCAGCGATGAAAATTTCGTTCGCGTCAGCGTGTCGACCCAGTACGTGGTGAGCGATGCGCATGCCTTCCTGGTCAACGTCAACGAACCGGAAATGACGCTGCAGAACGCAATGGACTCGGCCCTGCGCCAGGAAGTGGGCAACATGCATCTGCAGGAGATCCTGACCACCGGCCGTGATCGGCTGGGGCAGCGTATCTTCGACCGTCTGACCGCCTACATGGACGCCTACGGAACCGGCCTGCGCCTGCAGACGGTCAACGTCGAGTCGACGGCGCCGCCGGATCAGGTCCAGAACGCCTTCGACGACGTCATCCGTGCCCGCGAGGAGCGCCAGCGCTCCATCAACCAGGCCAACGCCTACAGCCAGGCCGTGGTGCTCGAGGCCAAGGGGCAGAGGCAGCGTCTGGTCGAGGAGGCCAACGGCTACAAGGCGGCCATCGTGTCGGATGCCACGGGCCAGACCAATCGCTTCAACTCGCTGCTGGGCGAATATCGCCAGGCACCGGACGTGACCCGGCAACGCCTCTATCTGGAAACCATCAGCAAGGTGCTGAGCAATACGCCGAAGGCGCTCGTCGACCTGGGCGACAGCAATGCCGTGACGGTACTGCCGCTCAACCAGATGCAGGCGGGCGGCAATGCCGGTGGCAAGAGCGATTCCTCGTCGATGAGCATGCAACAGCTCGAACAGATATCACGTCAGGTAGTCGATCACATGAACAGTGGCTCGCAGCAGCCGACGCGTAGTTCCAGCCTGCGGGAGGGTCGCTAATGTTTAATAACCGCGCCCTGATTGGCGTCATCGTCCTGGCGTTGCTGGCATGGTTCGCCAGCGCCAGCTTCTACGTCGTCAACGAGACCGAACGCGCCATCAAGCTGCGTTTCGGCGAAGTGATCGAAAACGACATCGGCCCCGGTCTGCATTTCAAGCTGCCGGTCTTCAACACGGTTCGCATCTTCGATGTGCGAGTGCAGACGGTGGACTCCAGCGCGACCCGCTATCTGACCGCGGACTCAAAGGCGGTCATCGTCGACTCCTTCGTGAAGTGGAAGATTGCCGATCCGCAGCAGTTCTACGAAGCGACGCGGGGCAACATCCAGGTCGCCGAGAACCTGATCGCGCCGCGAACCGACGAGGCGCTGCGTAACAAGTTCGGTCAGACCGAAATGTCCTCCATCATTCAGGAGCGGATCGCTGCCGAAAGTAACAACAAGGGGCTGCCGGGCAAGAACAAGGGGCCCGATACCGTCGAGGGCGCCCGGGAAGAGCTTATGGTGGAGCCGGTACAACAGCTCGATCAGGCCATGCGCGACGAACTTGGTGTCCATATTCTCGACATTCGCGTCAAGCGCATCGAGCTGCCTCCCGAGGTGACCCAGGCCGTCTACGAGCGGATGAACTCGGAGCGCGAGCAGGCAGCACGAACCTATCGTGCGGAGGGCTCCCAGCAGGCGGAGGCGATTCGTGCCGATGCCGACCGTCAGCGTCAGGAAATTCTGGCCAACGGGCGCCAGGAAGCGGAGACCACCCGGGGTGAAGGCGATGCCCAGGCGGCCAAGATCTACGCCAGCGCCTACCAGCAGGCACCGGATTTCTTCTCCTTCTACCGCTCGATGCAGGCCTATCGCGACAGCTTCAGTGGCGAAGGGAAGGACCTGCTGGTGTTGAGTCCCGACAACAGCGACTTCTTCCGTTACCTGAAAATTCCGACCCCTGACGGGACCTCGGCGCCGTGAGCCGCGACAGCCGCGAATAGTGCGGGAAAAC
>NZ_CEXLVS010000003.1:0-402 GCF_982684285.1 Salinicola sp.
GCCTACCAGCTCACCGACAGCCTCAGCCAGAGTGCGGCGAACCACACCGCCGACGCCCTCGACAGCCGGACGAACCTCAAGCAGGCGGGTGAAGACGCCGACGACCGCTACGGCAATAGCGAACAGCTTTCGGATTCCGATCAGAGCAACGCCCGCGGTGCCACCGACAGCGGCGGCCGGGGCGAAGCGGCACGCATGAAAGCGCCGTGGCTGCATATGGCCTCGCCCGCCGGCATTACGCTGAGCACCCCGGAATCGACCCACCTGGCCCAGGGCAGATCGCTCAGTATCTCCAGTGGCGAGGACGTCAATATCGCCACCGGCAAGAGCCTGGTGGCGTCGATCTCCGAGAAGCTCTCGCTGTTCGTCTACCGCGCCGGGATGAAGCTGTTCGCCGCCCGC
>NZ_CEXLVS010000003.1:412-24402 GCF_982684285.1 Salinicola sp.
CAGGCCCAGAGCGATGCGATGGAGTTGACCGCGCAGAAGGACGTCAAGATCACCTCCACCGAAGGGCGGGTCGAGATCAACGCCGCCAACGGCATCCTGCTGAACAGCGGTGGCGGCTATATCCGCATCGAAGGCGGTAATATCGACGTCCACGGCCCCGGCAAGATCGATATCAAGGGGGCCCAGCACAGCTTTGGCGGGCCGGCGAGCATGGATGCCGCCATGCCCGAGTTGCCGGAGGGCGCCTGTGAGACCCAGTTTGCCGGAGACGATTCGGCTTCTGCGGGTGCCAGCGCGCTATAGCCGGAGAGGCCGAGATCATGGAGCGTCAGAAAACGTCCCCAAAGCAGGATAGCCCGGCCTCTAGGGTTGGCGCGGCCAGGCCGTTCGACCCCAACTGGCTACAGCCGGATAGACATCGATATGCACTATTGAATCCGCTACACGTTGCGTCCAGCGATCGCGACGACCTGGATAGCCACACGTTGAAAACGCCGAGCGTCAAGGTACGTGATCCGCTGCTACCTCAGTTGGTCTGTTTGGAGTCACTCTCGCTGACACAGCGTGAGCATCTGGCCAAGCGGATCGAGCAGTACGCCAAGCGCGGTAGCGTCTTCCTGTCTGCCTTGCTGCAAAGTGAAGCGGACACCGAAGAGGTGATCAGGCACTTCCGTTTCACTCTCGAACAGCCACGTCCGGGAAGCCGGAGACGCTGGTGGCTACGTTGCTACGATCCGCGAGTTTTTCGTCACTTGTGCTGGCTGCTCGAGACCGCGAGCATGGATCGCCTGCTGGGTCCCATCACCTGCTGGCGTTGGCCGAATCAGTACGGCCAGTGGCATGCGCTCGAGCGCCATGAAGCATCCGATCTTTCGACTCGGGCGCCTTTGCTGTCTGCCTCACAGTCGTCGTGTATCGACCGCATGGCCTCTCTCAACGCCGTCATCGACCGGCTGGCCATGCTGAAGCCGGAAGCCGTGGCCTCGTTCGACGACTACAGGGATTTGGACGGTCTGCTGGTCAAGGCACAGCAGCTCGGCTTGGCCGACGCCGAGGGCCGCCAACTCTACGCCGAGCAAGCCGCTCGTTTTCACCCACACATTCACGATCACCCCGAGATGCGACGGCGCCTCGATCAGACGGTCGAGACACAGGGCAGCTACGTGCGCCGCTGTGAAGACCTCTCAGCCCAGTCGTTACTCGCCATGGCACGGGAACTGGAGACCATCACATGAGTGGAGCATCCGAGGACGTACAGTCGATCGCCAATTGTCGCGTGTGCCAGCGCAGCGGGTTGCCGATTCTGCCGCTGCGATATGCCGTCACGCGAACGGATGGGGGAGATCAGGCCGGGCATCCTCCTGGCCCCGAGATTAGTGGCGCTTTGCTCGATGAGAGCCTCACGGCAACGCCATTACCTGAAGGGCAACGCTATACGCTCAGGCTGCTGCGCGCGGGGTTTCTCTACGTGTTCAACGAGACGCGTGGCCGCTGGATCGGCCATGTCGTCACCGACAAGGGCTATCTGATCGAGTACGTCGACGTCTCTCACGACGAAGTGGTGGCGATCGATCCCGATAGTCCGCAGCCCATCGATGGCCGCTTGCAGCCGCCTGCCGACGAGCAGGAGTTCGCCTGCGCCGCCAACCCCTCGCACGCCTATCCCGGGCGCTGCGTGATGATTCCCGGTGCCGACAAGGCCGATAACGTCTATCTCTCCTTTTCCGACGGGGCCTGGACCAAGCGGGTGTGGAAAGAGCACGCGACGAACGCGAACCAGCGACGTGACAACATGCGTCGGGTCTCGCTCGGGGCATGGCGTGGTGGTAGCGCGCCCTACGCAGAGTCGCTGGAAAAATTGGGGGACATCGTCGCTGAGGCCGGGCGTATCTGGACGCCGCCGGATCAGCATGGTGCTTCCGGCACATGGCGGCCCGGCGCTTCGGGAACCTGGGAACGTCAGGACGGACACGCTTTCGAGTTCAGCCCATTTCCGTTCCATGGCATGAAAGAGCAGGTCGAGGGACTCAAGCGGTGGGCAGACGAGCAGGCCGAACCGCTGGATATGACACCCATGCTGGTCGCGCTGGAAGACCCGGTGGGGATTTCGGCAGATCTCGCCAGCCTGATGGGCGTAAGGTTGAAGGAGAAGATGGCCGACCCTGAACAGGCCCGCCCTCTGGCGGTCTCCTCTGCCATCAATAACATCCGCCAAAGCATTGGCGAGGATGCTGAAAATCGCCAGATCTACCGTACCGAGCGTGACGCTTATCAGACGGTCTACGGTGGCCCCGGCGCTGGTGGCCGGGCGTTGGCTGGCCTGCTGATCGATGGCTTTCAGGAGCGGCAGGAGGAGATGCTGGAGCGTTGGCGCAACCCCACACCAGCACAACTGGTCGCCGCCAAAAAGGATGCCTGGAGCGATTATACCGCCAAGCTGGATATGTCTCGGCTTCAGTCCTGGGAAGCGGCATGGCAGAGTGAGATGCGTGACTTCGACAAGAATCGCATTGCGCCCCTGGCGCGTGCTCATGTCAGTTGGATGCAGAGCGATCCACTCTATCATCAGATGAAGGCGGTGCATGACGACCAGGATATCGAATCTGGCGCCGCATTCGTGGATGCCATGTTGATCTGTATTCAAGACACGCAGGAGTACTCGCCCTGCGCGGAGCTGTATTATCGCTGGCTCTCCGCATCGAACCTTGACCACCGTAACCTGGCGCTGCGGGCGCTCGGTTACAATCAGAGGATCATACTGGAGCGATGGGAAGGGCACGTCAGCGGCGGCTTACAGCCTGACTCCCTGCGCGGTCTACCATGGGATGGCTTGATCGGTGGCTATGAAAACGCACTGCAGTCACTTCAGGACGGTAGCCAGAACGCCGTAGTCCGGCTGACGGCCGCTTTGGGCGGGCCTTTCGCTAAGGTAGCGGCCAAGGCGGTCGATGGTGTCGTCGGCCCTGCGCTGGTCGGTATGGGCGTCATTGCACGTTCGCCTGTCATCCTGGCTGACGTGACGATGAGCAAGAAAGCCGCGATTGCGGAACTGGTCTCTAGAATGGCGGCCATCAACCCCGAGATCGGCAATCTGGAAGACCTGAATCGTGCCATCGACATCCAGATGCGCAAGGCACGCATTTATGGTGTGCCGGTCGAAGGGACCGGAAGATTTCGCTACTTGATCCTGGCCAATCCCAAAGTCATCGAAGATTTCCCCGGCCTGAACGCTCAAGGTGGCGCAAGGCAACTGGCGGAATCGGCAATCCTGACCCAGGCAGATCGGCGCGCGATGACGCAGCTCAGGTGGCGTCAATTATTGCCCACCGAAGCTGGGCTCGGTGTGGTCGCGGGTATTCTGCAGGTTATGGCGCTGTTCAAACTGTCCGATGATCTGGATAGCAGCATGGCCCACGAGCGAGGCGAGAACTGGCGGCGCTTCTGGACGGCTACGGCTGGGCTGGTAGGCACAGTCGCGGAAACGGTCGGTAAATGGTCTGAGAGTGCCACGAAAGCCGGTAGTCGATTGGGACAAGCCATCGAGCGCTATGTCGGACGCTTTATAAGATTCGCTGGCCGGGGGCTAGGTGTCGGGGCTGGTGTTTTGATGGCTGTCTGGGATGGCATTCGTGGGTGGCAGGAAATTCAGGAAGGGAATGGCTGGGTTGGGGCATTGTTTTTAACCTCAGGGATAACGAGCTTTGTTGCTATGGTGGCCTTTACGAAACTGGGTGCACTAATTTTCGGCGCAGCTGCAACCGCCGTGGGGGTTGTTCTGCTGGTTTTGGTTATAGCTATTGCTGTTTTGATCGAGATATTCAAGGACAACAAGATCCAGGATTGGATGGAGCGCTGTTACTTCGGAAAATTCGAAAAAGGCGAGCGCTATCATGACCCGAAGCGGGAACTAAGCGAACTGGAACTGGCCCTAAAAGACATGGAAGGGTGAGAAATGGATTACGCTGGATTGGACTACCGTAATATTCGCTTTCCTGTCGACCGCCCGCTATCTGAGGCCGAGCGCGCAGCAAGGTATAAACAGGACGACTCAATTAATGCGTCGTCAATGGATTTTTTATCGACGATAAAGTTCAATAATAACTACATGGATTTGGTGGATCGTTGGTACCCGATCAAAGGCTTCAATACGTGGTTTGGAGCGTGTGTGGTTTTGGGGGGGCTCTTTTTTGCCATCTTGATTATAACGGCTTTTTTTGGGGCTCCTGCCACTAATGAGAGATCAGCGCTATGGTTTATGATAATTGTATTGCTGCCTATTTCATTGGGGCTGGTTTGGGGAGGCTGGTGGCTAATTCGCACCGAGTGTGGTCGCTATACTCACTATCCCATGCGCCTGAATCGCAAAAGCCGTCAAGTCTATTTTTTTCGCCAAAATGGTACGGTGTTGACAGCGCCATGGGAGTCATTGTTTCTGACATTGGGTGAATCGAAAAGCCCTTTGGCTGGAACGACTTATGACCTGCGTGCTCATGTGCTCGACGATGATGGCGAAACGGTTCGCGAGTCTTTTTCGCTTGGTTATCCTTCCCCACTAGGTAATGCGCAGTCGATTGATAAATTTTGGGCCTTTCTGCAACCCTATATGGAAGCGGAAGATGGTGTGGAGAGAACCTGGCACCACCTCAAGGAAAATACGGGATATTTGGTGCCGGTCGATAATCGCAGGGAAGGCTGGCGCTGGAGCATTGCCCGTAGCTTTATGCTGGGAGCCCACTGGCCTTACCTTCAGCTTCTGTTTTCGCCCTTCCTTGGACTGAATGCACTAGGCCGTATGTTGGCAATGCGCACCAGCAAAATACCGCAATGGCCGGAAGAGGTGGAACGAGCCAACCCAGAGGAGCCGGACGACCCTTACCGACTGACCTGGCGCGATAATGGCCCGCTGGGCTGGTGGGAGCTTTACTGGCCCCTGCTGTGTACTGTGATTGGCGTGGGGGCTTTCGTCGGTGCTCTTGGCTGGATCGTCTCCGGTTTATGGCGCTAAACGGGCAGGTACTGCCCTCGCCAGTTCGATCTAGAGAATGTAACGATATAGCCCGAGGTGTGTTTTGCCTCGGGCGGATGACTGAATGTCCTACAGTTTTGATCTGTCTAGAGAGTGTTAGGGGATCATTTTCTGCGTGTTAAGACGGCTTATCTGACGTGGCTGAGATAGTAGATCTTGCACTGCCAGATTTGATGCTTTTTAAGATTGGTGGGAGAGAGTGTCTCTATGGATTACTCAGGCTTTGGGAGTAGAGGAAAATTCCACACTAATCGACTGCTGACAGATGCCGAGCGTCTAGCATGTTATCAGCAGAAGGACGCTAAGCATGCTCAGCCAATGGATTTTCTGTCGGTGATAAAGCTCAATAGCAATTATATCGATCTTGTCGATCGATGGTATCCAGTTCGCGGGTTCTGGGCATGGCTTTCAGTGATGCTGGGATGTGGCTCGTTAGTGGTGTCTGGTGCATTGCTGTATGCGATTATTTTTCCACTAGACGATCCTATGATTGCGGGGTTGGTAGCAAAAATGCTTTTTGCGTTGCTCTCCTTGATGTTCTTTTTGTTTGCATGGTTCGGGGCGTGGTACGCTTTTAAAGCTGAGTGTTTAGGGTATACCCATTACCCCATTCGCTTGAATAGGAACACTCGGAAAGTTCATTTCTTTCGCCAGAATGGCACGGTATTGACCGTGCCATGGGACTCTCTTTTTCTGACATTAGGGCAGTCGAAAAGCCCGCTGGTGGGAACGACCTACGATCTACGTGCCCATGTGCTCGACGACGATGGGGAGACCGTTCGCGAGTCGTTTTCCCTTGGATATACTTTCCCAGGAAAGCCGGAGTCCATGAATAAGTTCTGGGCGTTTTTACAACCCTATATGGAAGCCGAAGATGGCGTAGAGCGCACGCATCAGGAGTTGAAGAAAAGCCTGTTAATGCCGGTCGATGGGCGGAGAGAAGGCTGGCGATGGAGTGTTTTTCGGACTTTTGCGCCGGGGCTGCATTACCCATGGACAATGCTTCTGCTATGCATCCCGCTAGGTTTGAACGCCGTGGGCCGCATGCTGGCAATGAACACCAGCAAAATACCGCAATGGCCGGAAGAGGTGGAACGAGCCAACCCAGAGGAGCCGGACGACCCTTACCGACTGACCTGGCGCGATAATGGCCCGCTGGGCTGGTGGGAGCTTTACTGGCCCCTGCTGTGTACTGTGATTGGCGTGGGGGCTTTCGTTGGTGCTCTTGGTTGGATCGTCTCCGGTTTATGGCGCTAGTGGCCAGACTTCTCTGCTAGCAGAATCACTCATTGATTGGTTGCGGCTTGCAGGGCCTAGGCAGAGCGGTATGGCGGCCAGTGATGGCAACTTCAACGGGCGGGGCAAGATCCCCGCTATCTTATCCTGGGAAGAATGATTGCTGGTTATTCGTGGACGGTCTATCGCAACGAAGCTGCGTTCACCGGCCGGGTCTATAACGACGAGCCGTCCCCCAACTGGCACCGCCATGGCCTGCTCCTCGAGTGCCACGCACGGGTCTTCGATGGCGTCATTCCACCTCTTGCGCGAGTCGTATCTTGAGCGCTATCGATGTCCTCAAACGCTCTCCCGTTCCACCAGCCTCACCCCCAGATCCAGTCGCTTCTCCGCCTCCGGGAGTTCGCTGGCGAGACTGGCCAGCAGCAGCCGGGCGGTGTGCTGGCCGATCTCCCGGCGTGGCGGTTCGATGGTGGTGAGCGGGGGCACGGTGCTGGTGGTGAAGTCCAGGTTGCCGAAGCCGGCGAGGGCGATGCGGCCGGGAACGTCCCACGCCTGTCGCTGGCATTCGCACAGTACGCCGAGCGCCACCATGTCGTTGGAACAGGCAATGGCCTCGATCTCCGGATGATCCTGCATCAGCGCTTGAGTCAGCCGTCCGGTCTCCTCGGCGTGGCTGCGTCCGCTCAGCTCCCGCAGCTCGACCGTCCCGCCGGCGGCCTCCACCGTGTCCCGAAAGCCGTGGTAGCGATCCCGCGCACGCACGTCGCGCTGGAAGTTGGTGCTGACGAATGCCATTCGGCGGCGCCCCTGCCGCAGCATGTGCTCGGCCACCAGGCGGCCGCAGGCGTGGTGAGAGAATCCCACCACCATGTCCAGCCCCGGCTGGCCGTAGTCCCACATCTCGACGATGGGCGTATCGTTGTTGGCCAGCACCGATAGCGACTTGCGGGTGTGCAGGAAGCCGGTCAGCACTAGGCCAGCGGGGTTCCAGCTCAGAATCGAGCGAATCAGCTCCTCCTCCCGCGCATCGTCGAATTCGGTGTTGCCGATCAGCAGTTGATAACCGGCGCTTCGCAGATGGCGCTCGAGGGTTTCCAGCGTCTCCGAGAAGAACGAGTTGGTGATGGTGGGCACCAGCACGCCGATCACGTTGGAGCGCGACGACGCCAGCCCGCCGGCCATGGTGTTGGGCAGATAGCCCAGCCGGTCGATGGCCGCCTGGATCTTCTCGGCGCGCCCAGGGGAGACCTCGTCCGGACGACGCAGATAGAGTGACACCGTGCTCGGCGACACGTTTGCCAGTCTGGCGACTTCTCCCATGGTGACGCGCTGCGAACCGCGTCGTCGTCGTTTGGCCAAGATTCCGTTACCTCGTTCCCGACCCCGCGCTCGGGTCGGATAAGCAGATGAAGTTTTTTTCGTTCCCCTTTGGGTCCCGCGCGCTAGGCACTGTCGGAAAACTGCCTGCGCTCGCCCATACGGCGTTAAAAATCGGCTGGTGCGCCAGCCCGGTCAAGATGCTCATTTACACCGCGTAAACTCCGCTCTTTCATCGATTTTTGCCTTGTCTAGCCTTCGCTCGTCGACTTTTCAGACAGCGCCTAGTGTAACGGGTCTGGCGCGGCGCTTCGTGAGGGGAGAAGCGCCGCGCTCGGACCGCGACCTGGGGCGGGGTCTACGACGAATGGACGATAACGACGCGTTGTTCGTGTCTATTCGTAGCGCTACGATTTTAGGCCATGTCGAGGAAGAATTCTCCTGAACGGGCTCGAAAGAGGCCAAATATCTGACGGCAGCGCTGGTTTTGCTTTTTTTCGCAGCGCTACGAAATGGAGCCAACCATGAAGTCACTACGCTATTCCCTGGCCACCCTGGCCCTGATCGGCACCACCCACGCGGCCGTGGCTGCCGACAACCTGGAGATCATCGTGCCGTTCGCGGCAGGTGGTGCGACCGATATCGTCGCCCGCAGCTTCGAGCCGACCTTTTCGCAACAGCTGGGCGTCACGTCGGTGGTGCGCAATGTCGCCGGTGCCAGTGCCACGGTGGGCACGGCGGAAGTCGCCAACAGCGAGGGCAATCCCAACATCATCGGCTACGAGCCTGCCGGGGCGCTGTCGATCCAGCCCTCGCTGAAGAAGTTGCCCTACGGCCCGGACAGCTTCACCTACATCTGCCGCACCGTGTCCAATCCGATGTTCCTGATGGTCTCGAAGTCCTCCGACATCACCTCGTTCAAGCAACTGGTCGAGGAGTCCCAGGATCAGCCGTTCCTCTACGGCTCCTCCGGCCCGGGGACGCTGCCGCATCTCGCCATGGCGGCGACCGTGGTCAACAGTGATCTCAAGGCGGAACACGTGCCCTACAGCGGTTCGGGTCCGGCGATGAACGCGCTGGCCGGCAACGAAATCCAGATCATGGCCGATACCGAAACCATCCTCGAGAACTACGACCTGCGCCCGCTGGCGGTGTTCGCCGATCACCGCATCGAGGGCTATGACGACGTGCCGACGGTGGAGGAGCTTGGCCTGCCTGCGCTGGATTTCGCGGTCTGGCAGGGCGTCGTCGCGCCCAAGGGGATCTCCGACGAGCGTGCCCAGCAGTATGCCGAGGCGTGCAAGGCGACGGTCGAATCGGACAAGTTCAAGAGCTTCGCCGACAAGGCCAAGGCGGGGATCGCCTATCTCGGGCCGGATGACTTCAAGGCGTTCGTCCAGAAGCGTTTCGAAACCAACAAGCAGGTGCTCGAGGACGCGGGCCTGGCGCCGTAATCCGTTCTTTCACTCTCTTGTTTTCTCGATCTCCCAGGAGCCGCGGTTCATGTTCGCTTCCTTGATCCACCCTCGGGTATTGACCGCGCTGGCGCTGCTGGTGGCCGGCGCAGGCCTCTCGATCACCGCCTGGCAGGGGCCCGAGAGCGCCATGCTGGTGCCGCGTATCGTGCTCACGATCTGGTGTGTGATGGCGCTGGCGATCCTGGTCGGCGAGCTGATCCGCCAAGCGCCGAGGCAACCCAAGGCGTCGCCGCGGGTGGCGCGCTCGCCGCTGCCGCTGCTGATGGCGGCGGTGCTGGTCGCCGCGGTGGCCACGGCGAGCCTCGGCTTCCTGATCCCGGCGCTGCCGCTGGTGGCGTTGACGCTATGGCTGTTTCGAATCCGGCGGCCGTTGCCGTTGGTGCTGGGGACGATCGTGATCGGCGGCGGGCTGTGGTTCCTGTTCCATCACGTGCTGATGATCCGGTTGCCGGCGCTGTTGACGAGTGGTCTGGTTTGATGGAGGGGAATCTGAGATGGACGTGATTCTGGCGGCGGTCGGCGACGCCTTCACCTGGCAGGCGCTGCTCGCCATCGTGATCGGCACCTGGGCGGGCATCATCATCGGCGGGCTGCCCGGGCTGGGCTCGGTGGTGGGCTTGACGATCTTCCTGCCGTTCACCTTCGGCATGGATGTCATCACCAGCATGGCGCTGCTGATCGGCGTCTACTGCGGTTCGGTCTATGGTGGCTCGATCACCGCGATCCTGATCAACACGCCCGGCACGCCGCAGTCGGCGGCGACCACCTTCGACGGCTACCCGATGACCCAGCAGGGCCGGGTCGACGAAGCGCTGGGCTGGGCGACCTTCGCCTCGTTCTTCGGCGGCGTGCTCTCCTGCGTGCTGTTGATCTTCTGCGCCCCGCAACTGGCCAAGTTCGCCGTCAACTTCGGTTCGATCGAGGTCTTCGCGCTGGTCTGTCTGGCGATGCTCTGCATCGTCGGGATCTCTCGTGGCAGCCTGCTCAAGGGCCTGGTGTGCGGGATGATGGGTTTCTTCTTCTCGACGGTCGGCAGCGATCCGATCACCGGCGCCGACCGTTTCACCTTCGGCACCTATGCGCTGAGTTCGGGGCTGGACCTGATTCCGGTGGTGGTAGGGGCGTTCGCGCTATCGGAAATCTTCGTGCGTTTCTCGGCCCGTGACGAGGAGGCCACCACCATTCCGGAGGCGCGGCTGCGCTTCCCCAGTTTGCGGGAGATCGGCCGACGCCTGATCGAACTGGTGCGGGGTTCGTTCATCGGCAGCTTCGTTGGCGCATTGCCGGGGACCGGCGCGGCCGCGGCGGCCTTCATCAGCTATGCCGCGGCCCAGAAGCTGTCGCCGCGGCGGGCCAATCTGGGCAAGGGCGAGCCGGACGGCATCATCGCCTCGGAGTCTTCCAACAACGCGGTGACCGGCAGCGCCTTCATTCCCACCCTGGCGCTGGGCATTCCCGGCGACGTGGTCACGGCGATGATGATGGGCGCGATGGTGATCCATGGCATCACGCCGGGTGTACGGCTGATGGCGGACCAGGCGCAGACGGTCTACGCGCTGTTCGTGGTGCTGATCATCGTCAACGTTGCCATGCTGATTCTCAGCAAGCCCTCCATCGGCCTGTTTCGCTACCTGTTCAAGCTGCCGCTGGGCTTCGTCATGGGCGGCATCGTGATGTTCAGCTTCATCGGTGCGGTGTCGGTGCGCGGCAATCCGCTGGATCTGGTGGTCGCGGCGCTGACCGGCATTCTCGCCTATGTGCTGCGCCGCGGCGGCTATCCGCTGGCGCCGCTGGTCATCGGCATGGTGCTGGGGCCGGCGCTGGAGAGTTCGCTGCGCCGGGGGTTGTTGATCTCGCGGGGCGATTTCCTATCGTTTTTCACCCATAGCGGTATCGCCACCACGCTGTTCGTGCTGATCGGCCTGTTCCTGGTCTGGACAGTGGCGGCGGGCATACTCGACTGGCGGGCAAAAATCGCTGCCCGTCGCCAGCCGGCGGAATCCGCGGCAAGGAGCGCCACGACACAGGAGGGGCGGCCATGACGCTGACGCTCGTCTCGTTTCTTGGCTTCACGGCCCTGGTCGCCGTCATCTCCTGGTGGAAGACGCGGCGCGACGATCTCAGTCAGATATCGGGCTATTTCCTGGCCGGGCGCAGCCTGAGCTGGATCGTGATCGCTGGCTCGCTGTTTCTGACCAACATCTCGGCGGAGCAGTTGACCGGGCTCAACGCCAACGCCTTCAGCAACGGCGCCAACGTGATGGCGTGGGAGACCGTGGCGGCGCTGACCCTGATCGTGCTGGCCTTCGTCTTCCTGCCGTGCTATCTGCGCTCCGGCATCGGCACCGTACCGCAGTTTCTCGAGCACCGTTACGGCCGGCGGATGCGAATCGTCGCCTCGTTCATCTTCATCTACGCCATCGTCATCGGCTTCCTGCCGTTCGTGCTCTACGCCGGCGCGATCACCCTCGGTCAACTGTTCGATATCGGCACGCTGTTCGGCATCGGCCAGACCGCCACCACCTGGGTGATGGTCATCGCCATCGGCGTGGTCGGGGGAATCTATGCGGTCTTCGGCGGGCTCAAGGCGGTGGCGGTCTCGGACACCATCAACGGCATCGGCCTGCTGATCGCCGGGCTGCTGGTACCGCTCCTGGGGCTCTATACGCTGGGCGGCGGCGATCTGTTCGGCGGCTGGCAGGTGATGACGACCCAGGCACCGGAGCGGCTCAATGCCATCGGCACCTCGGCGGACGCCAACATCCCCTGGTACGGCATGATCTCCGGGGTGCTGCTGATCAATCTGTTCTACTGGTGCACCAACCAGGCGATCGTGCAGCGGGCGCTGGGCGCGCGTTCGCTGGCCGAGAGCCAGAAGGGCGTGCTGGTCGCCGGATTCCTCAAGATGGCCGGGGTGTTGATGCTGGTGCTGCCGGGCATCATCGCCTGGCATCTCCACCAGCAGGGCATGCTGGAGATCCCCACCAAGCCGGGGGGCGAGGCGCTCAACGCCGATGTCGCCTATCCGGTGCTGGTGCGCACGATCCTGCCGCCGTGGCTGACCGGCTTCTTCTGCGCGGCGATGTTCGGGGCGATTCTCAGCTCCTTCAACAGCGGCGTGAACAGTCTCTCGACGCTGATCAGCCTGGATATCTACAAGTCGCTGATCAAACCGAACGCCACCGGCCGCGAGACCGTCCGCGTGGGGCAGCTGTTCGCCACTGCCACCATCGCGATCTGCATCGTGATCGCGCCCTATATCGCCAACGCCGACAGCCTCTACACCCTGATGCGCACCATCATGGCGGTGATCAACGTACCGATCTTCACGGTGATTCTGTTCGGCGTGATCTCCAAGCGAGCGCCAGCGCTGGCGGGTTACGTCGGCCTCGTCTTCGGCATGGCGTTCTTCTATCTGACGCACTTCGTGCTGGGTGACGATCTCGGCTTCGTCCAGGTCCACTGGCTGCTGCTGGTGGGGATCAACTTCCTGCTGATGCTCGGCGTGATGACGCTGGTGCGCGTGCTGAAGCCGCTGCCCGAGCCGGTCGAGATCCCGGACACGCGGGAAGTCGATACCACGCCATGGCGCTACGCCCGGCACGCCAGCTGGTTGCTGGTGGCGCTGTTCGTGCTGGTCTACGCGGCGCTGTCACCGCTGGGCGTGACTTCGCCCTCCGGCTCTTTCGTCATCGTCCTGGGCGTCAGCGGGGCCACTCTGCTGGTGCTTTACGGCCTCTACCGCCTGATGGCTTCTCGCCTGCGCGGCAAGTCCGCGCAGACGGCCCGGTTCAGCACGTAAGTTCTTCCCACTCTCTTTTCGTTGCGGAGTCACTCTCCATGAAGATCACTGATCTCAAGACCCACGTATTGGCAGCGCCGCTGGAACAGCCGTTCTCGTTCTCCCAGGGTTGGGTGCATCAGCGCACGGCGATGCTGGTGGAAATTCACACCGAGGATGGCCTGATCGGCTGGGGCGAGTGCGTCAACCACGGCCTGCAGCCGCCGCAGGTCGCCCAGGCGATGGTCGAACATGCGCTCAAGCCGCTGGTGATCGGGCGTTCGGTGTTCGAGCGCGAGGTGCTGTGGGAGACGATGTACAACCACACTCGCCCCTACGGTCAGAAGGGCGTGGCGCTGTTCGGCATCGCCGCTATCGACACCGCGCTGTGGGATCTGGCCGGCAAGGCGCTGGGCCAGCCGATCCACCGCTTGATGGGTGGCGCTTTTCGCCACGAGATCCGCCCCTACGCCACCGGTTTCTATCGCCGCGAGGGCGGCAACTATCCCGAGGAAGTGGTCGAGGAGGCGCTGCGCCATCAGGGCAACGGCTACCGGGCGATGAAGATCAAGACCGGCTTCGGCATCGAGGCGGACATCCGCGACATGCGTGCGGTGCGCGACGCGGTGGGCGATGAGATCGCGCTGATGATGGACGCCAACTGCGCCTACAGCGTGCCGGCGGCGCGGCGCATCCTGATGGAGCTCGAAGAGACGCGGGTGCATCTGTTCGAGGAGCCGCTGAGCCCGGAGAACCGTCACGGCTATCGCGAACTCAAGGGCGTCTCGCGTACCTGGATCGCCGCCGGCGAGAACGAGTACTCCAAGATCGGCTACCGCGACTGGATCAGCGAAGGCGCGCTGGACGTGATTCAGCCGGATATCGGCGCCGCTGGCGGGCTCACCGAGTGCCGCAAGATCGCCGCGCTGGCCCAGGCCTTTCACGTACCGATGATCCCGCACGTCTGGGGCACCGGCGTGGGCTTGGCCGCCGCCGTCCAACTGATCGCCACCTTGCCGCCGCAGCCGCTCTCGCTCACCCCCGACGAACCCATGCTCGAGTACGACCAATCGGCGCATCCGTTCCGTCAGGAGCTGATTGGCGGCGAATTCCAGCTCAACGCCAACGGCTGTGTCGAAGTGCTCGACAAGCCGGGCCTGGGCATCGAGATCGATCGATCCATCATCGACCAGTACACCGTCCAGTAACTGGCGCCCACAGGAGATCTCATGAGTCAGAAACGTAAAATCCTGCTGCTGGGCGTCGATGGTCTGATCCCCGAGCTGGTCGAGCGCTTCTGCGCCGAGGGCGTGCTGCCGAACATCCAGCGCCTGCGCGACGAAGGCGGCTCGACGCGGCTGCTGCCCTATATCTCGACCTGGGGCGACACCAACTTCGTGACGTTCCTGACCGGCCAGGCGCCCGGCACCAGTTGGGTCGGCCAGCGCCTCCCACCCAGCGGCACCGGGCATCTGCTGGAGCTGATGCGCGACGCCGGCCAGCGGGCGGCGCTTGTCCATTTTCCCGAGAGTCTGGTGCCCGCGGGCGAGCGCGATCTCTGCTTCGCGCCGTTCTGGAGCGGCAGCGGCCCCGCGCCGATGGAGCTGGCGCCGGCGTGCCTGCACAGCACCCATCTCGACCGGTGGACATCGACACCGTCGACCGAAGCGCTGGGCTGGCCGCCCACCGGCACGCTGGCTCACCACCAGAAGCACAATCGCTTCGCCATCGAGCGCACGGATGACGGTTTCGTCGCGCTGATTCCCGCCCATCGTGGCGAGCCGGTACCGGTAACGTTGCGCCTCGAAGGTGAGCGTCTGCGTCTCGAGATCGCGAAAGCGGAAGCGAGCCTGCGCGTCGACGAATGGAGCGACTGGCTGCCACTGACGGACGAGCACGCCATTGAGGGCAAGCCGGCGGCGGTGCGCTTCAAGCTGCTCGATCTCGACGTCGCCAGCGGCAGGATCGACCTGCTGCAGTCCCAGATCACCGCGCCGGAGGGCAGCAGCGGCAGGCCGGGCCTGGCGCGCCGGCTGATCGAGCGCCACGGCCCGTTCATCTCCAAGTGGGCGGTCTCCGCCGACCCGGACACCCGCTACTTCGAGACCAGCTTCGAGGAGGGGCGCTACCAGCTCGAATGGCTGGTCGACAGCGCTTTGACCCTGCTCAATGACGAGGGCTTTTCGCTCTTCGCCACGGTCTTCCGGCTCAACGACGAGACCCATCATACCTGCCTCGCCCAGTGCGACCCCGAATCCAAGTTCTACACGGCCAGCGATCACGAACGTTATCTAGAGGTGATCCGGCGCTCGTACCGCATTCTCGACGCCGCCGTGGGCCGGGCCCTGGCCGGCTGCGACGACGACACCACGCTGGTGCTCGCCTCCGACCATGGCGACGTGCCCAACTCCCACCTCTGTGATATCCACAGGCGGTTGGCCGAATTCGACCTGTGCACGATCGACGGCGAGGGCAAGCCCGACGTCGCCGCGAGCCAGGCGTTGCTCAAGCACGAGCGCGGCGGGCTGGAGATCTTCGTCAATCGCGACCTCGTGCCGGCAGCCGAGATCGAGCGGGTACAGACGCGGATCCTCAAGGCGCTGACCACTTGGTATGTCGATACCGACACCGGCGAGCGTAACGTGGTCGCGCTGGCGCTCAAGAAACAGGACGCCAGCCCGCTGGGCTACTGGGGCGAGCGCATGGGCGACGTGCTCTTCGCCTACGCCCCCGGCTTCGTCTGGGGCACCAACCAGCGCGGCGATACCGTCGCCGAACTCGTCACTCCCGGCGCCAACCACGGCCCGCAGGTGCCCACTGCCAGCACCGGGTTCGCCTCCAACCACGGCGTGGCTTTCTTCCACGGCACCGGCATTCGGCCCGGCGTCGAACTGGCGTTCGACACCGCCCGCGGCATCCAGCGCATGGACAGCGCCGGGGCGACGTTCGCCCGACTGCTGGGACTCTCCACCGATTCGCTGGAGGGGAAGGTGCTGGAGGGATTGGTGGAGTCGGAGCTGCGATAGGATCGGTCGGTACATCAAACCTTGAGAAAGTCGATGAGCGCGCGTAGTGGCCGCAGCAATCGACGTGAGCATGGCGCAAGTCGCGCTCGCTTGGCTCATCGGTAATACGAGGACGGAGTCGCTGTTGCTCGGTGCGAGTCGTCCGACACAGCTGCAGGCGAATATCGCGGCCCTGGAGGTGACGCTATTTGGCGGTCATGCTGTTTCACGCTGGGCACGCCGATAACCTTGGCAGCCCTACGACGATTGTTACCGACAGAGGGAGTCATGACATGGTTGACGTGGTGATCGGCGAGTTCATGGACGCCGCCGCCGAGACGATCGCCTCCATGCGCGAGGGCAGCGTGCTGATCAACACCGCACGTATCAATACCGCCCGCAACGTGAGCCGGGTGCTGGAGGAGAACGCATGAGCCACCGGCGAGTGTCGATCCCCCAGGCCCGCGAGCTGGCAACGCAGGCCATGCAGGCGGCGGGCGTGGGCGCCCGCGAGGCCGGAGTCACCAGCCGTGCGCTGGTCGCCGCCGAATGCGACGGTCTCTCCTCCCATGGCCTGGCTCGACTGCCGTTCTATCTCGATCAGATCCTGAGCGGCAAGGTCGCCGGCGGCGCCGTCCCCGAAGTCCAGGTCAGCGGCAGCGTGGTTCACGTCGACGCCGGGCATGGGCTGGCGTTTCCGGCCATCGCGGCGGGGGTCGACCGCGTCGTGCCGGTGGCGAAGGCGCTGGGGGTCGCCGCTATCGCGATCCGGCGCTCTCATCACTTCGGGGTGGCCGGTCATCCGGTGGAGTCGCTGGCCCGGTCCGGCCTGCTGGCGATGGCGTTCAGCAACGCGCCCTCCGCCATGGCGCCCTGGGGAGGAAAGGTGCCGCTGTTCGGCACCAACCCGATCGCCTTCGCGTCCCCGCGAGCCTCGGCCGAACCGCTGGTGATCGATCTGTCGCTGTCCAAGGTGGCGCGGGGCAAGGTGATGTTGGCCAAGAAGGCCGGCGACACGATACCTGCCGGCTGGGCCATCGATAGCGAAGGGCGCGACACCACCGATCCCGATGCGGCCCTCGCCGGCAGCATGGTGCCCATGGGCGACGCCAAGGGCGCTTCGCTGGCGCTGATGATCGAGCTGCTCACGGCCGGGCTCACGGGTGGCCACTTCGGCTTCGAGGCGACGTCGTTCTTCGACGCGGAGGGAGAGCCGCCCAATGTGGCGCATCTGCTGCTGGCGATCGATCCCGCTCGCTTCGGCGCCGGCTATCTGCCTCGGGCGGAGCGGCTGTTCTCGGCGATGCTCTCGCAAGAGGGCGTGCGGCTCCCGGGGCAGCGACGCTACGACTTGAGACGCCAGGGCGAGCTGGAGGGCATCCTGCTGCCGGAAACGCTGATCGACTCGCTGCAGCGCTACGCCACGGCCCCGCCCTGATCACGGCCTGGGCGAGGGCGGGCTCTCCTCGAGGTGAGAACGTCTGCGCCACGTGTGCCTCACTCGTCGATCAGGCCGCCTTCCTCGTGAAACGGATAGGGCCCGGCATGGTCGCCGATCACGCCGTGGTGGGTGATCAGTTCATTGGCGCGCCAGAGATGGAGCTGGTACCCCGGCGGCTCCATGACGAAGGCGGAGGGGCCGTTCTCGCGCAGGTCGAGGGCGACCTGGTGGGCGGTGCTGGGGCAGCAGCTGGCGATGGTGCCGGCGAAGCGCTGGAAGATCGTGCGGTGCACGTGCCCGCAGAGAATGCGCTCCACGTTGGGGTAGTCGCGCACGATCGCGGCCATCTCGCTGGCGCCGGCCAGGCCGATGGCGTCCATGTGCGCGATGCCGGTGGCGAATGGCGGGTGGTGCATGAAGATCAGGGTCGGGCGTTCGGGCTGTTCGGCCAGCCGCGTGGCGAGCCAGTCGAGCCGCGCGGCGCAGAGTTCGCCGCGGCTCTCGCCCGGCACCAGGGTATCCAGCGCCAGCAGCCTCAGCGGGAAGCGTTCGATGGCGTACTGGATGAACGGGCCGTCGCCGAGATAGTCGTGGGCGGGAAAGGCGTCGCGCATCGCCTGGCGATCGTCGTGGTTGCCGGGGATCAGATACCAGGGGATCTCCAGCGGCGCGAGTCGTTCGGCCAGCGTGGCGTACTCTTCCGGGCGGCCGAAATCGGTGGCATCGCCGGTGATCAGGACCACGTCGGGCCGGGGAGCGAGCGCGTTGAGCGTCGCCACCGCCGGGGGGAGATAGCGATCGGTTTCGACCACCCGGTAGGCCTTCTGGCCGGGCCGGCGAATATGCAGGTCGGTGAGTTGTGCGATCAGCATGCAGGGTTCCTGGTTGTCCGGATTCAGGCCACGCGGGCCTGCTCGATGATGACGGAGACGGCATCGTCCGGCTGCCAGACGGCGTCGGGGGCGGCCAGGGCGGTGAAGCGCTGACCGTCGGCCAGCGCCAGTTCGAAGCGGATATGACTGCCGAGGAAGAAGCGCGCCTGGATTCGGGCGGGCAGCCCCTGGCCCGGGGCCGCGAGCTCGACCTCGTGCGGTCGGAAGGTCAGCGATTCGACGCCGTGGCGGGATGTCACCTCGCCGCCCTCCAGCCGACACAGGGTGCCGAGAAAGTCGGCCACGAACGGGGAGGCGGGGGCGCGGTAGAGCGTCTCCGGCGCGCCGAGCTGCTCCAGTCGCCCGGCGGACATCACTGCCACCCGGTCGCCCAGCATCATCGCCTCCTCCTGATCGTGGGTGACGATGACGCAGGTGATGCCGAGGGTCTTGAGCAGCTTGGCGAGATCCACCCGCAGCTGCTGGCGCAGGCGGGCATCGAGCGCGGTCAACGGTTCGTCGAGCAGCAGCACGCGGGGCTCGATGGCGATCGCCCGGGCCAGGGCCACGCGCTGACGCTGCCCCCCGGAGAGCTGATCGATGCGCCGCTCCGCCAGCGCTTCCAGCTCGACCAGTTCGAGCATCTCCGCCACGCGTCGGCGCCGGCTGGCGGCGTCCACGCCACGAATCTTCAGACCGTAGCCGACGTTCTGCGCCACATTCATGTTGGGAAACAGCGCATAGCCCTGGAATACCACCCCCACGCCGCGCGCTTCAGGCGCCACCTGAGTGACGTCGTCGTCGCCGAAGTGAATCCGGCCACCCTCGTCGGCGCGCTCCAGTCCGCAGATCATGCGCAGCAGGGTGGTCTTGCCGCAGCCCGAGGGGCCCAGCAGCGCCAGCGTCTCGCCGGCGTGGATCGACAGGTTCAGCGGCGCCAGGGCGCGGCTGCCGTCGGGCCAGGTCTTGGCGCAGTTGTCGAGCCTGATGGTCAACGGTTGTGTCATGTCGATGAGTCGCTCATGTGCGTGATGGGGTCATGTCGATGCGCCAAGGCCGAGGCCGCCGTGGCGCGTCGAGCGGGCAGCGATCCACTGCAGCCCGACCATCAGCGGCAGCAGCATCAGCAGGAAGACGAGGGTGTAGGCGGAGGCCACCTCGAGACGCATCGAGGCGTAGCTGTCGGCCAGCCCCACCGGCAGCGTCTTGGTCAGCGGCGTATGCAGTAGCCAGGTCAGGTTGAACTCGCCGATGGAGAGCGTCACCACGGTCAGCGCGCCGGTGACGATGCCGCTTCTGGCGGCGGGCACGATGATGTCGAAGAAGCGGCGACGGCGACTGGCGCCGAGGGTCGCGGCAGCTTCGTCCAGCACCACCAGGTCGGCCCCCTGCATGCCGGCGCGCACGGCGCGCACCATGAACGGCAGCGTGAACAGCACATGGCCGATGACGATGAATAGAACGCTACTACGCAGCCAGCCGACGCTACCCCAGGAGACGATCAGCGCCAGGGCGGTGGCGAGCCCCGGCACGGCGACGGGTAGCGTCAGCAGCTCCTCCAGCAGGCGGGAGAGCCGCCCGGGGAACAGCGTCAGCACCCAGGCGGCGGGCACGCCAATGGTGGTGGTGATCGCGAGCGTGGCCAGTGCCACGCCGTAGGAGCGCCAGATCGTGTCGGCGTAGAGATCCCAGACCTGGGCGATCCAGTCCAGGGTCAGTCCACTGGAAAGGCCGACGAAATAGTTCCTGGTCACGCCGGCAGTGATCGACAGCAGCACCGGGCCGATCAGGAAGGCGGCGACGGCGAGTGTGGCGGCCAGGCCGAGCCGGGTGTCGCAGCGGGAATGCCTCATGCGGGAACTCCTGCGGTCATCTCAGTTTCCCCTTGCCGTGCGGGCGGCCAGGCTGTTGGCGAGGTAGAGCACCGCCCAGGTGGCCAGCCCCAGCACCACCGAGAGCGCTGCGGCGACCGGGAGATTGGCGTAGTTGGTGAACTCGTCGTAGATGGTGATCGGCAGCACGTCGATCCTGGTGCCGAGGGTGAACACGGTGCCGAAGGCGCCCATGGCGGTGGCGAAGCACATCGCCCCGGCCGCGGTCAGCGCGCCGGTCAGTGCCGGCAGCTCGATATCGACGAAGCGTCGCCAAGGGCTAGCACCCAGCGTCTGCGCCGCTTCCAGCCAGTGCTTGTCGATCCCCTCCACCGCCGCCATCAGCACGCCGATGGTGCGCGGCAGCAGAAAGTAGAGATAGCCGATGAAAAGCCCTGCCATGCCGTAGGCCAGTACCACCGGTTCACCGGAAAGCGCCTTCGAGAGCGTGTTGAGCACGCCCTGGCGGCCGGTGGCGAGAATCACCAGGAAACCCACCACCACGCCGGGGAAGGCGAGCGGAAAGAGCAGCAGTGACATCAGCACCCGCCGCCCGGGAAAGTCGGGGTGGCGGGCCAGGAAACGACTGACGGGCAGGGCGATGACGAGGGTGGCCAGCGTTGCCCCCAGCGACAGCGCCACGGTGTTGATCAGGCTCTGCCAGTAGCGGGGCTGGGTCACCACCAGCCAGTAGGCGGAAGCGTCCATGCCCTGTGGCGTGGCGGCACCGATCCCGGCCAGCTTGACCATCGGCAGCAGCCAGAAGGCGAGGAACAGCACCACGGCGGGGGCGGCGATCACCAACCAGGCTCGACGTCGGCCCATGTCGTCAATCCACCTCGTTGGCATAGCGCTGGGAGAAGGCGCGCTGCGCCGCCGCCATCCTGGCGTAGTCCACGGTTCCGGCGCGGGCGTAGTCGCTGTCCGGCAAGAACTTCGCCTGCGCTTCCGGTGAGGCCGCGCCGGGGCGGACCGGGCGCAGGTAGGCATTGGCCCAGATCGCCTGGCCCTTGTCGGAGAGCACGTAGTCGAGCACCTTCTTGCCCGCTTCCGGGTGCGGGTCGTTGGCGACCAGGCTCATCACGTAGGGCACGGTGACGGTGCCCTCCTGGGGGATCACGAACTGCACGTTGACCTTGTCGTCGTAGCGCGCCCGGTAGGCGTTGAAGTCGTAGTCGAGCAGGATCGGAATCTCGCCGGAGAGCACGCGGGCATAGGCGGTCTGCTTGGGCACGATGGGATCGTTTTCCTGCAGCTTCTGGAACCACTCGATCGCCGGGGTGAAGTCGTCCAGCGAGCCACCCAGCGCGCCGTTGACCGCGACCGCACCGACGTAGCCCACGAAAGCCGAAGACGGGTCGAGATAACCGATCAGGCCGCGATACTCCGGCTTGAGCAGGTCGTTCCAGGATTGCGGCACCGGCGTATCGCCCAGCGCGTCGACGTTGACCATGAAGCCCAGCGTCCCGGAGTGGATGGCGAACCACTTGCCGTCGGGATCTTTCAGGCCGTCGGGTATCTCGTCCCAGTGAGCCGGCTTGTAGCCCTGCACCAGCCCCTGCTCGGCGGCCTGGATGCCGAAGGTCACGCCGTAATAGACGACATCGGCGACCGGGTTGTCCTTCTCGGCGGTGATCGAGGCCAGCGACTGGCCGGAGTTCTTGTTGTCCTGCGGCACGTGGATGCCGGTGTCGGTCTCTATCGCTTTCAACTGGGTGCCCCAGTCGGCCCACTCCGGCGGGCAGTTGTAGCAGATGGCGTTGTCGGCGGCCTGGGCCGATAGCGAACCGAGGGCCGCGACGGTGAATCCCAATGCCGTGACGGCGGTACGAAGCGTCTGTTTCAACATGATGAACCGATCCTCTGGTTTGGCGATGCAGTGAGTGGGCGATGCGAGCTAAGTGACGATGCGGCGTGGATGACCATGCAATGGTGCTAATCGACCGGCAGGCGGGCGACGGTGCCACCTTCGCTCAGGCGATGGGGCAGGCGCACGGAGCGACTGCTTCCGCCGGTGAGGGCATTGAGCAGTTCATGGCAGGCCTGGCTGCCGATCTCGGTGCTGGGCTGGTGGACGCTGGCCAGCGACGGCACCATCAGCGCGCCGAAGGCCATGCCGTCGAAGCCGCAGACGGAGAGGTCGTCCGGCACGCGCAGACCCAGGGTCGCCAGTTCCGCAATCACAGAGGCGGCCAGCAGATCGTTGGAGCAGAACAGCGCGGTGGGCGGCCTGGGCGAGGAGAGCAGGCTCCTCAGGCGAGCTCGGTCCGCCGCGGTGTGCCGGGGCATCGAGACATGAGTCGGTACGGGCAGGCCCAGGCGGGCGGCGCGCTCCAGGACGCCGTCGAGACGCGTCGATGCCCGGTCGGAGGCGTCCAGCGGCCCACTGACCATGGCGAGCCGGCGGTGACCGCTGGCGACCAGATGCTCGACCATGTCGCCGGCGGCGGCGCGATTGTCGACGCTGACGAACGGATGCCGATCGCTCTCGTTGTAGGCGAGCACAAACGGCAAGCCGCTGGCGGTGAGTTCGGCCAGCGTGGCGCTGCATGCCGGGTCGGCCACGGTCAGGATCATGCCCTCGACGCGGTGGTCGAGCAGGCTGCGCGCGGCCGCCCGCTCGCGTCGACTGTCGTACCCCGTGGTCGCCAGCATCACGCTGTAGCCTGCCTTCAATGCGCGCTCCTCGGCACCTTCGAAGCAGGCGGCAAAAACCGGGTTGGACATTGTCGGCAGCAGTAGCCCCAGCGTCCGGGTGCTGCCCGATCGTAGGCTGCTGCCCACTTTGCTGGGCCGGAAACCGAGCTGCCTGGCGGTAGCGAGTATCCGCTCGCGAGTGGCGTCGCTGAGCAGCTCCGGCCGGTTGAAGGCACGCGACACCGTGGCTGGGGAAACCCCGACCCGCTCGGCGATCTGGACCAGTGAGGGACGTGATGACGGCATGAGAGCGACTTCGCCTGCAACGATGAAAACGTTTGCAGTCTGGCGCTGATGCATGACGCTGCCGTGACGCCGGGATGTCAATTGGATGACGTCGGACAGCTCGACGAGTTCGATATCAACCGTCTGTTTTTGAAGGTTAATTAACGATGGCCTTCAAACTGCTCCGGACCCGCTCGAGAGATTTCATGATCGAGCGCTCGAGTGATCCCAAAACAATCAGACACTACCTGTTTCTCGATTACACAGGACGACAACCAAAAGACAATACTCGTTGGCTGGCGGGATGATGTGGATAGGTAACATGAAAGTAGGAAAGTCGACATAAAAACTGCATGTCTCTGGACTGACTTTCATGACGTGTGCCTCTATGGCAGAGATGCCATCCGTGAGCTGATTTACAAAAAGGTGCCTGTTGGTGTGTAGGGTTTTTTGAAAAATCGTTATCAAAACAGCCGTGCCGATGACAGCGCTTATGATTCAGACAATGATTATCAGGAGTGAATCAAATGCCTATCGAATCAAGGGACAGCGAGCGTCGCTCGGATCCCTGGAGTGAAGCTCCTTCCGGCGGATTCGAACAACTGTTGACGGGAAGTTCTCGGCACGTAAAAGACCCTGTCCCCATCAACGGCCCTATTGGTCTGACTCTACCAACTCCCGAGCGAAGCGAGAAAGGCCAGGAGATGCTCGATAAGCTGGAAGGCGATGAGTACGCCCCTTACATGGATGGCAAACCGTCACTAGTGACCATAGACGCGCCTATCTCGCAAGATGACATTGAATACGTCAGCGACGAGTATGTTGGCGGCGGCGGTGTCGTCCTCTCCTACTGGTTCGACATGCTCGAGGTCAGAACCAAGAGTGGTGACAAATTTCTGGTGCAGAAAGACATCACTCCCGAGCTCTACGAGCAGGTCGAATCGAAAATGGAGGGTGGCGATGCGGAAAGCCTCGATGACGAGTATGCATGGTCTAGCGCTGATGTCCCAAAGGATGACAAGAGTTGGCTCGACCAGA
>NZ_CEXLVS010000003.1:24412-51368 GCF_982684285.1 Salinicola sp.
GCTTCGAGGTCATTACCCCTGATTCCGAGGTTACCCTTCCTACCGGCCTGAATGACTTCGAGTACTCCGAATTCGGGGGTGGCAGTGATGACTTCCACTCCGGCGTTCAGATTACGGTCGATGATATCGATGCGTTTAGCACCGAGGGTGGAACCCTTATCTATAAAGACAGTGATGGCAAGCGCTACGCCGTTTCTGAGGAGTATACGCCTGAGGTCTATCAACAAATCAAGAATCTCAAAGATACCTGGGATGGAATCGAAGAAAAAGTCGACAGCGACGAGTATGAATTGCTCAACGGTAGCGATGACATTCCCGTGTTAAGTGGAGACGACGAAGTCGAGAACGTTACCGACGAGAAGGGTAAACTCGTCGAAGGCGTCAAGCTCATCCATAAAGACGGTGAAACGCTGGTAGTGCTCGAATCCAGAACTCCACAGCACTATGAAACCATCACGGACTATGCCGCAGACAAGCATCGCGGTGAAGCCGATGACCCCTTCCGGGACCGGGACCTGCCACTCGCGAGCGAAACGGACCTGATGGGGGCGGAAACTACGGTTGAAGAGGATGGAGAGTCCCTTTCCGTGGGTGATCTCTTCATGCAGAACCTGAAAGACAAAAGAGACGATACCAACGATAAAGAACTCAAGGATAAACTGGATAAGTACATCCGACTCATGGAGTTGAAGTCGGATCTAAAAAACGGTATTGAAATTCTTCCTTATCAGGTCGTGGACATTGCCGGTGGTGATAGATCGGACTACGCCGACAGCACGCAAATGATGTCGGAGAGTGACGTTCGGGGCCTCGTTGATGAACAGGCTTTGAGCGAGGAGCTGGAAGGACTTCTCAGTGATGAGGATTTTGCTGAGCTCTCAGAAGAAATGATGTCGGACGCCACCGACAAGTTGAAGGATAAAGATGCACTCGTAGATAAAATCTACTCTTCGATGACCGGTGAGAAAGGGGATGAGTATCTTCTGGCAATAAAGGATCTGGACGATGATGGTCTGAAGCAGCAGGCCCAGAACCGGATGCATAACGACCTCAGTGTGTTGGCAACACTGGACCCGGAGAAAGCGGAAGAGGCTCAGAACCAGATTACCGCCAAAAGCCTGACCATGGACGTTGGCGGCGCCATGGACGAGATTGACGACGAATATGGTAGCGGGGATATTAGCGCGGAGAGTGAGGAGCGTGCAGAGCAGGTTGCCAGCGATCTCGTCAAACCGATGCTTACTGGCATTATCTACTCCAATTTTGGCCTCCAGGCGAGTACGCGCGTCTGGCAGGCGATCGATTCCCTGAAGGCTGGTGATGACGGAAAGCCGGCTGGCTTCGATAAGTTGACCGATAAGGAAAAGGAGCAGTTCAATAAAATAAAGATCGTCAAAGACGTTCTGACGGATGCTTTGAAGGAGGAAGCGCTGAAAGGGACGAAGGCCGGTAAGCTGGACTTCGGTGATATCAGCGATCGTGTCGATAATGCCGTAAGAGACGCAGGGCTTAAAGATTCAGGTAGGGTCACTAAAGAGCTAAAATCGGGGTTTAAAACCTTCATTGATCGAGAAGCGACTTTTGCCATTGGCGGGCTGGTGGCGCTGGCAAATGCCATTTATCGACGTTCCGGAGACGATTTCGGTGATTCTCCCGAAGAGCGTATGGCTGTTGCGCGCGGAATACTCGTTTTCATTGGCTGTACACCGGGTACTCTGAATACGCTTGATTATATGGGTAATGGTTTCAAGTCGCTCTTCGGTCAAAAGGGTATGATTGAAGCGCTTGGCCTGGACAAGGAGCTATACGATACTTACAAGAAAAATACCGGTACGAAAGAAGAGTTCGTTCCTGACGAACGAGTGGAAGCTCGCCAGAAGATCGACAAGGGTTGGTCTGAGCTTTCGGCACTGATGGAGATAAAAGAGGACCTAAGTGATGAACAGAAAGAAAAGGTTCAGGATGCCGTCGATAAGATACAAGATGGTATTTCAGAAGAGAGAGCGCTGATTGAAAACGATCCTGATCTGACCGATGAGCAGAAGCAACAACAGCTCGATCGTAGGGATGACATTGACAAGCGTATGGACGAGGTTTCCGAAGACGTATCGAACGGAAAAGACACGGAGGCTCAAAAGGCGTTTACAGAAGCCGACGAGAGGAGGCAGCTTCACCTAAAGGCAATCGAACTCCATGATGATAGTTTGGTGAAGCAAGCGAAAGTCGAACAGATCCTTTCCGCAGCGGAGTTAAGAGGTGGGTTTAGCGAGTCTGAGAAGAGCCAGATGGACAGCCTTCTCAAAGATTTGAAGAAAGATAACTCCGAGCTTAGAGATCTCTACGAGAACGATTCAAATCTCAGCGATGCCGACCGGAAGTTCTTTCTTGATGGGATGGATGAAAAGTCCAAGCTTACCAATGAGCTTATCGACGATATCAACGCTGCCGATATTTCCTTCAAGAACAGTCAAGAGCTCTTTGACGATCTGCAAAATCAGACCACAAGCGACATCCGGGATCTTGACCCGCTGAGTGATACGGCTTCAAGAAGTAGCGGCGGTGGTGACCATGTCTACGATGGTTTCAACCAGGCGCTTGATAACGCCGGTGCCGCGGGGCGCGGTGACCAATTCGCCATGAGCGGGGCGCTGCCTCCGGGCACGCAAATACCGGAGGTCGAGAACATTGAAGGTATCAATGACGACGTCAGACGCACGTCGACACCGACCGATACCGACAAGGTCAATCTCTTTGGGCCGGCGCTCAAGGGAATCGGCTATATGACCAATTTTGGCGGTGGCATACTCGATGTCGCCGTGGCGGGCATGGGCCTTGATGCCGCGCTGCAAAATGGCGATGCGATGGATAAGGCCAATGCTTCTCTCGGCATCGTGTCGGGAGCCGGGTTCACGGCGGCCGGCGCCGCGGAGATCGCTGGGTCGACCATCAGTCCCGGGGCGCGCTTTGCCCCCTTGCGGGCACTGGGTGCGGTCTCTCGACTGGGCGTCGTGCCTGGACTGAACGTCGTTGGCGTAGCAGTGGGAGCTGTTAGCCTCATTCTTGGCCTGGTTATCAGCCAGCAGAAAAATCGAGAAAAAGAAAAGGAGGTCCTCGGCGATTTTCAGGATCTCGATAGCTATGGCGTGATGGAGGATGACTGGGGAGAGAAACTCAATTTTTTGATTCACTCCGCCGCTGCATTTGAAGGTGAAGAAGGCGCGGGAGATGCACCGGAAAATATCTACTACGACGACGGATTCTATCAAGACAACAAGGAGATCATCGATTACATCGCTGACCATTGGGACAGAGATACCCCCGGCGACTACAAGATCGATGATGGGGATTCCGATGATGATAACGGTGATAGTGGTAGCGGTGGGCTCGGCGGACGGCTAGGGCTGTCTGACGATCCGGGATCCGGCATGCCAGAGTATAGTTGGACCTGGTCCGGCGCCGACGACTTGGTGAGCAAGAAAGATCTCGAGCGGGTCGTGCACAAGAAAATCGGCACCGAGATGGATCAGAAGGCCGCGCAATTCCTACTGGACAACGAGGAGTTTTTTGATCTGCTGGATACGTTTCATAATGGAGGAGATGCGGACAACAAAGCCAGTACCGCAGATATCGACTCTTGGCTACAGTTCGTTGGCGAGCGTCCCGAGACCGACGATAATCCTATCTTTGAACGAAAAGAACCGAGCCCGCTTTATGAGGAGTTCTTCTCCAAGGATGTGCCCGTGTGGGATGCTCAGCCGGAGCTCTATGAAGCCTTTACCGAAGAGGTCGCGGAAAATGGCAATATTCCAGAGAGTTTTTTTGAAAATCATCTCGATGAAGTGGATTTGCAGGTCCACGGTGAAGAGTTCTTCGAAGATAACAAGGAAGAGATCAGTACTATTGCCGAGAACTGGAACGATTGGAATGGTGGGGACGATATTGTAAGTAAGAATAATCTTGAGAAGATCAGAGACGATAGCGATCGATCTGATGCTGAAAGGGACGCGGCCAAGTTCCTGCTCGAGCATGAGGAGTTCTTCGATCTACTTGACACATTCCACAAGCAGGACGATTCGGATAATAAAATCAGCAATGCCGATCTCGATAGCTGGTTCCAGATTATCGGGGAGCGCCCCATTACGGAAGATAATCCGGTGTTCGAGATTGACGGTGATCCTCTTGACAGCTTGCTGACGGATCATCAGGGGCCGTAACATCAACGCTCAACCAGCTTCCGCCCAGGCTCCTCGATCTAGACATAGAATCTGGCGATATTGCCGTATCGGGGAATACGTCGATGTTGTCGTCTCGGTATCGTGCACTGACAGCGCACGATATCGGGATGTCCTTACCATGAGTTCGTGGCGCGATTCACGAAGCTTTCGCTGGTTTTATTGAATGGAAATTTAGATTCTTAAATACTTCTCCGGTAGTTTCTCGGCGAGAAAATCCATGAACAGCCGCGCACGTTGCGAGAGCGCGGTCTGGCGATAGTAGACGACATTGATGCGCTGGGTCCGGAACCGGGTTTGCTCGGGCAGCACGTCGACGAGAGCGCCGCTTCGGCGTGGGGCGAGGGTCATGTAGTCGGCGAGACAGGCGATACCCTCGCCTGCGAGGACGAGCTCCAGCAGCGTGGGGCCGCTGGACGCCGATAGCGAGGGTTTCACGTGAAACGGCTCGCCGCGGGCGTCGAGCAGCGGCCAGTCATTGAGATGGTCGAGCTGGCTGAAGCCGAGCAGGCTGTGGTGCGCTAGATCGCCGACGCCGCGGGGCGCACCGTGACGCTTGAGATAATCCGGGCTGGCCAGAAGACGCAGTGGACTGTGGCCCAGCGGCCGAGCATGCAGCGAGGAGTCCTCGAGTTCGCCAATACGGATGGCGAGATCGACGCGCTGTTCCAGCAGGTCGATGAAGCGGTCGTGGGTGTCGAGTTCCAGGGTGATGCCCGGAAAGCGGTCGCGGAATTCGCCGACGATCGGCACGATCACGAACTGCATGAAGCTCGGCGCTGCATTGATGCGCAAGCGGCCGCGGGGGCGGTCATGGCGGTTGGCGATCGCCTCCTCGGCGCTGTCGACGGCGGCAAGAATCGAGCGGGCGTGCCCCAGGAACGTCTCTCCCTCCTCGGTCAGCTCCAGGCGTCGCGTGGTTCGTCTCAGCAGCGTCGTCTCGAGCTTCCGCTCCAGCCGGTTGAGTGCGCGGCTGACGCCGGAGACGGTCAGGCCGAGCCGTTCGGCGGCGGCGGTGATGGAGCCGCTGTCGACCACGGCGACAAAGGCTTGCTGCTCTTCCAGGGTGCTTTTCATCGTGTTGCCGCATTGCGAGGTTTTGTTGATTTTAGATCAAAAGTGACTTGCCGGCCGGACGGTTTATCCGTGGCAGTTTCTCGTCACAATGGCTTTCATTCCGCCGTGCTCGGTAATTGCCGAGTGTCGCCTAATCAGTATTGATGGAGAACCATTCGAGATGAAGATCCTGTTGATCAACGGTGGCAAGCCGTTCGCCCATTCCGGCGGTGAGCTCAACAATACCTTCCACGCCGTCGCCGTCGCGCAGCTGGCGGAGCTGGGGCACGAGCTCCGCGAGACGGTGATCGAGCAAGGCTACGATATCGACGCCGAGGTGCAGAACTATCTGTGGGCGGATGTCATCGTCTACCAGATGCCGGGTTGGTGGATGGGCACGCCCTGGAGCGTGAAGCGCTACATCGATGAGGTCTTCACCGCCGGCCACGGCTCGCTCTATGCCAATGACGGCCGTTCGCGGCAGGACCCCTCCAAGCAGTACGGCAGCGGCGGCCTGCTTCAGGGCCGGCGCTACATGTTGTCGTTGACCTGGAACGCACCGCGGGAAGCCTTCGACGAGCCGGGCAACTTCTTCGACGGCAAGGGCGTGGACGGTGTCTATTTCGCATTCCACAAGTCACAGGCCTTCGTCGGACTGGAAGGGTTGCCGACGTTCATCGCCAACGACGTGATGAAGATGCCGGACGTCGAGCGCCATACCGCTGAATATCGCCGCCATCTGCGGGAGCTTTTCACCGACGTCGCGATGTCGAACCGTGGAGTCCGCCCGACCGTCACCGCCTGAAGCGCATCGCACCGGCTAGGCGGCTGGGATGGAATTCTCGTTGCCAACGGCAGCGTGCCCGGCGTCGTCAGGACGAGTCTCGCCGACGCCCAGCCGGTAGACAATGGGCGCGAGCACACCGAAGGCGGCCAGGAACAGGAAGCCACCGGCGTATCCGGTGGCTTCCACCACATAGCCCGCGACCAGGTTCGAACTCGCGGCCCCCATGGCGAACAGGGTGCCGAGTACGCCTACCGTGACGTTGTAACGCCCTGTTCCGTGGGTGAGATCGGCGGCCACGATCAGCCACAGTACGCCGAAGATACCGGCGCCGATGCCATCCAGCGCCTGCACCATCAAAAGCCATAGCGGGTCGTTGCTGACGGCATAGAGCGCGCCACGCAATGGCAGTGCCAGGAGCCCGATCATGAAAACCGGCAGGCGGCCCCAGCTCATTGCCCTTCGGCCCGCCCACCACGCCACGGGAATCATCACCAGCTGCGCGATCACGATGCAGGCGGACATGTACAGCGAGGCGGCATCGCGATCGCCGATGGTCAGATACTGACCGACCAGCGGCAGCATCGCGGCGTTGGCGAAATGGAATAGCACCAGCGTCAGGCCGAGCATCAATATGCGGCGATTCTTCAGCACATGCAGGATGCTGCCGTCGACCGGCGATGTGTTCTCGGTCTTGCCGCGGGCGGCGGCGTGGTCGATGTCCGCCTCCCGGATCACGAGTACACTGATCAGGCTGCCGAGCGCGAAGATCACCAGCGCATAGAACAGCCACTCGATACTCAGGAAGTGAGCCAGCGCGCCCGCCAGCAATGCCGAAACCACGTTGCCGGCATGGTTGAACACTTCGTTGCGTCCCTGGCGGTGCGGGAAGCGTCGATTGCCGACCATTCCCAGTGTCATCGCCGCCACCGCGGGCAGCAGGAAAGCCGCACTCACCCCCATCAGCGCCTGGAACATCACGATGGCCGGCAAATTGACGAAAGCCGGCTGGGTCATCAGCACGCTGCAGATGGCGACGACGAGTGTCGCCACGGCCACCAGCGCCCGCTTGAAGCGCGTGATATCCAGCAACATGCCCGCCGGACTCTGTGCGAGCATCGTCGCGAAGGTCATCGCGGGCATCGCCACGCCGATCTGTCCGGCGCTCCACTCGTGGCGGGTCAACAGGTAGATGCCGAGAAACGGCCCCACACCATCGCGAACGTCGGCCAGGAAGAAGTTCAGACCATCCAGCCCGATTCGGCTACGCGCCGTGGGTTGGTGCGCGGTTGTCTTTGCCATGATTTTCAATCTCGAGAGGCCGTCAGCCAGCTTAACGGATATCGCTCATCTCCCAGAATATTGCCTGCATCATGAATCCGGGCAAGCTGGTGTGACCTCGGCGCCGACCGCCAGCCGGCCTCAGGCGTTGGCGGAACGGGGCTCGGGCTCCAGTACCTGGGTGTGCAGCGTCCTGCCGTCGCTGTCTTTCAGCCGGACGGTCAGCGTCTCGCTCTCGGCGTCCAGATCGGCCTGGCCGAAGAACTGGTAGCCCGCCGAAGGCGGCAGGTTGGACTGGCCCTCCGGCGGGGCCTTGAAGAAGGTCACCTCCGGGCCGAAGGTAGCGTCCATCTCGCTGGGGCCGAAGGTGCCGGCGTGGAGCGGTCCGCTGACGAACTCCCAGAACGGCTTGAACGCCTTGAAGCTGGCGCGCTCCGGGGCGTAGTGGTGGGCGGCAGTGTAGTGCACGTCGGCGGTGAACCAGACCACGTTACGGATATCGTCGTCACGAATGGCCTGGAGCAATCGGGCGATCTCCAGCTCGCGGCCAAGAGGCTGGCCGGGATCATTGTTGGCGATCGCTTCGAACCGATCGCCGTCCGGTACCACCATGCCGATGGGCATGTCGGCGGCGATGATCTTCCAGGTCGCGGTGGAGTCGTTCAGCGCTTGTCGCAGCCAGCGGAACTGGTTTTCGCCCAGGAACGCGGTGGCCGAGGACTCCTCGCCTTGCAGGTTGGTGCTGTTGGGGCCGCGATAGCTGCGCATGTCCAGCATGAATACCTCCATCCCCGGCCCGTAGGAGAAACGGCGATAGATCCGCTGCGGGGCGGAAGCGGGCAGGCGGATCGGCATGTACTCGAGAAACGCCTGACGGCCGCGGGCGGCGAGCAGCGCGACGTTCTTTTCCGTGTACCGATCGTTGTCGAGGATCTCCTGCGGATACCAGTTGTTGGTCGTTTCGTGATCGTCCCACTGGGCCAGCATCGGCACTTCGGCGGCGAAGCGGCGGAAGTTGGCGTCGAGGTGGTTGTAGGCGTGCTGGCCGCGATATTCGTCCAGCGTCTCGGCGACCTTCTGCTTGGCCGGCGTGACGATGTTGCGCCACACGCCGCCATCGGGAAGCTCGGTCTGCGCTTCCAGCGGCCCGTCGGCGTAGACCGTATCGCCGGAGTGGATGAAGAAATCAGGCCGAACCTGGCGCATCGTCTCCCAGGTGCGCATGCCACCGCGGGATTCATCGATGCCCCAGCCCTGGCCGACCACGTCACCGGACCAGACAAAGCGAATGTCTCTCGGTTGGGATGGCGGCAGTTGCAGCCGTCCGACCACCGGCTCGCTCGCCGCCCGTGAATCGCCCAGCGCGGCGAATCGCACCCGGTAGTGAACGGTGTTCATGCCCTGCAGGCCGTTGGCATCGATCTTGCCGGTCAGGTCGGTGCCGGGCAGCACATCGATCCAGGGCAACTGGCGCGCACCACGGAACTCCGGGTTGTCGGCGACCTCGACCAGCATCCGCGACGGCATGCTCGCTCTTCCCCACAGCATGGCGCGGTCCGGCAGCACGTCGCCGCTCATCACGCCGCCTTCCACCGTTGGGCGTCGCCCCTCGGCCAGTACGATCGCCGGTGCGCCGAGGAGCCCGATTCCCGCCACACCGAGCCCTACGTGGCCGCTGGCGGCCAGGAAGTCGCGTCTCGTGAAGGGCTTTCGTTGTGTCGGCATATCTCGTCTCCTCGAAGAATGGTCGTCGATGAGCGGCAGGCTAGCGCCGTCCCGTGACGCTTGCATGAAGCGGAGGCAGAGATATGTGAAGAGACGTAATCGTTTGATGATGGTGAAGATTAGCGTCGTGGCGCTATGCTGCAGAGAGCGGCGACGGAGCGCGGGAGCGCAAGGGGGCTAGATGATCAAGCGCATCGGCAGTACCGATATTCAGCCACGCCACCGTGCAGTCTGTCACTGCGGTGCGGTGGTGCTCGAACTCGAACTACCCGATGGCGTGGTCGATCCGCGTCGCTGCAACTGCTCGATGTGTCGACGCCGCGGCGCGATCGTGGCGAGCGTGCCGCTGGCGGGACTGCGCATCGTCAGCGGAGAGGAAACCCTGCGTCGCTATCAGTTCAACACCATGACCGCACGGCACTATTTCTGCGGCAACTGCGGTATCTACACTCACCATCAGCGGCGTTCCAATCCGGACCAGTACGGCTACAACATCGCCTGCCTGGAAGGCGTCGATCCCTTCGACCTGCCCGGGCCGATCCCGGTCGGCGATGGCGTGAATCACCCGGCCGACCGGTGACGGCGGGGGCAGCGCCGATCAGCGCGCCTGGGCTGCCCGCCAGGCGTGCAGCTTGTGATAGCTCTCGAGCAGGCGCTGGTGGCGCTCGATGCCTTCGAGCTCGAAGCTGGTGGGCGTCAGTCCGGGGAAGCGCACCGAGCCGTCCACTGCGCCGATGGCGTCTGCCATCTTCGCCTCGCCGAACATCCGGGTCAGGTTGTGGCGGTAGTCGTCGAGGTCGAGATCGTCGTCCAGGGCGATCTCGAGCACCGCCGACAGTGCCTGATAGAAGAGTCCGCGGTCGACGGTGTTGTCGTTGAACTGCAAGAACATCTGCGCGCCGTCCAGGGCGACTTCCAGGCGCCCCAGCGCCAGCTGGATCAGCAGCTTCAGCTCGGCGATGGTCAGCTCCGACCACACGGTGTTGTCGTCGAATTCGATCCCGATCAGGGTGACGATCTTCATCTGCTCGGCGAGCTCGCTCTCTTCCAGGTGTTCGAGCAGGTCGGTCAGCTGCGCCTCATCGAGGCGGTGCAGGGCGAGGATATCCTCGCGGAAGGCCAGCGCCATGTTGGTGTTGTCCCACACCAGATCCTCGACCGGATAGACCTCGGAGTAGCCGGGCACCAGGATGCGGCACACCGGGGCGCCGAGATCCTCGAAGGTGGCGACATAGGCTTCCAGCCCCTCGTCGTCGAGAATCGCGAACAGGCGCTCGGCCTCCGCGTCGTTCGTGCCGGAGAAGTCCCACTCGACGAAGTCGACGTCCGCTTTGGCGCTGAAGAAGCGCCACGACACCACGCCGGAAGAGTCGATGAAGTGCTCGACGAAGTTGTTCGGTTCACTCACCGCCTGGGCGTTGAAGGTGGGTGGCGGCAGGTCGTTCATGCCTTCGAAGCTGCGCCCCTGCAGCAGCTCGGTGAGGCTGCGTTCGATGGCGACCGACAGGCTGGGGTGCGCGCCGAAGGAGGCGAACACGCCACCGGTACGCGGGTTCATCAGGGTGACGCAAGCCACCGGGAAGCGTCCGCCGAGGGAGGCATCCTTGACCAGCACCGGGAAGCCCTGGGCTTCCAGCGCCTGCACGCCTTCGAGAATCGTCGGGTATTTCGCCAGCACCGCCTCGGGCACGTCCGGTAGCGCGATCTCCTGCTCGATGATCTGGCGCTTCACCGCCCGTTCGAAGATCTCGGAGAGACACTGCACCTGCGCTTCGGCGAGGGTGTTGCCCGCGCTCATGCCGTTGCTGAGATAGAGGTTCTCGATCAGGTTCGACGGGAACCACACCGTCTCGTCGTCCGAGTGGCGCTGGAACGGCAGCGAGACGATGCCGCGGTCGGTGCGCCCGGAGTTGGTGTCATAGAGGTGCGAGCCTCTGAGCTCGCCCTCCGGGTCGAAGATCGCGCGGCAGTGGTCGTCGAGAATCTCGCTGGGCAGCGCGTCGTCCGGCCCCGGCTGGAACCAGCGCTCGTTGGGGTAGTGGACGAACTCGCTGGCGGCGATCTCCGTGCCGAAGAACTGATCGTTGTAGAAGAAGTTGCAGGAGAGGCGCTCGATGAACTCGCCCAGTGCCGAGCAGAGCGCCGCTTCCTTGGTCGCGCCCTTGCCGTTGGTGAAGCACATCGGCGAGGCGGCGTCGCGAATGTGCAGCGACCAGACGTGGGGCACGATGTTGCGCCAGGAGGCGATCTCGATCTTCATGCCGAGACGCTCGAGGATACCCGTCATGTTGGCGATGGTCCGCTCCAGCGGCAGGTCCTTGCCTTCGATCCAGGTCTCCTGGTTTTCGCCGTCCTTGTCGAGCGAGCCGCCCATCAGCAGCGCCTGGGCGTTCTCGTCGATGTTCTCCACCGCCTCGATCTGGAACTCGGGGTTGTTCTGGATCACCCGCTTGACCGAGCAGCGCTCGATGGAGCGCAGAATGCCGGTGCGATCCTTGTCGGAGATGTCCGCCGGCAGCTCGATCTGGATGCGGAAGATCTGGTTGTAGCGGTTCTCCGGGTCGACGATGTTGTTCTGCGACAGCCGGATGTTCTCGGTGGGGATCTCGCGGGCGTTGCAGTAGACCCGCACGAAATAGGCCGCGCAGAGCACCGTGGAGGCGAGGAAGTAGTCGAACGGCCCCGGCGCCGAGCCGTCGCCCTTGTAGCGGATCGGCTGGTCGGTGATCACCGTGAAGTCGTCGAACTTGGCTTCCTGGCGCAGGTTGTCGAGATAGTTGACCTTGATTTCCATGGGGCGGACCGGGTTGCTGAATGGCGTGGCCCGGGCGTCGGCCGGGCGAATGGCGGCCATTATCCGGGTTTGAAGGCGAGGTGTCTTGGGGGGATCGGGAGACTGCTGGCTCGGAGACGTCTTCGGCCGATGCACGACAAGGCCCGAGTCCCCTGGCTCGGAGGACTCGGGCGCTGTCTTTCAGGGTGCGAGCTTATCCGAGGCGCGGCGGGGTGCTCTTAAAGTTTCTTTCATGACCGTGGAAGGGATGGGCTTTCTCGGTGGCAAGCTTTCGCGAGGGCGCTGTAAACCCCTCCCTGGGCGCTACCCTTGCCATCCATGGCAAGGGACCCTCGCTTCGCCTTGCCCCCCGACGCCCATCATCACAAGTGTTTGGAAATGCGTTCTTAGGAGGCGACCTGGAACGCCATGGTGGCCTGCACCGCCCGCTTCCAGCCGTCGTACAGCTCGTCGCGTCGATCTTTACCCATCATGGGTTCGAAGCGGCGTTCGATCGCCCACTGCTCGGAGATCTGCTCGCGGGATTCCCAGAATCCGAGTGCCAGTCCGGCGAGGTAGGCGGCGCCGAGCGCCGTGGTCTCGCTGATCTCGCTGCGCAGTACGTCGACGTTGAGAATGTCCGCCTGGAACTGGGCCAGGAAGTTGTTGGCGATGGCGCCGCCGTCGGTGCGCAGTTCGGTCAGTTCGATACCGGAATCGGATTGCATCGCCTCGAGCACGTCGGCCGTCTGATAGGCCATGGATTCGATGGCGGCGCGAATGAACTGCTCCTTGCTGGTGCCCCGCGACAGGCCGAACATCGCCCCACGCACGTTGGAGTTCCAGTAGGGCGCGCCGAGACCGGTGAAGGCCGGTACCAGATAGACGCCGTCGTTGCTTCCGGCGCGCTCGGCGTAGGCTTCGGAGTCCGATGACTTGCCGAGCATGCGCAGCCCGTCACGCAGCCACTGGACCACGGAGCCGGCGACGAAGATGGCCCCCTCCAGGGCGTATTCGACCTCGCCGTTGATCTCCCAGGCGATGGTCGTCAACAGCCCGTTGTCCGATGTCGTGGCCTCGCTGCCGGTATTCATCAGCGTGAAGCAGCCGGTGCCGTAGGTGTTCTTGGCCATGCCGGGCTTGAAGCAGGCCTGACCGAACAGCGCCGCCTGCTGGTCGCCGGCGATGCCCGCGATCGGAAGCTTTGTGCCGAAGAAGAACTTCGGCAGCACGTGACCGTAGACTTCGCTGGACGACTTGACCTCGGGCAGCATCGATTCCGGCACGCCGAACAGCTCGAGCAGTTCCGGATCCCATTGGCGTTCACGGATGTTGAACATCAGCGTGCGCGAGGCGTTGGTCACGTCGGTGACGTGTTCGGCGCCGCCGGTCAGGTTCCAAATCAGCCAGGAGTCCATGGTGCCGAACAGCAGATCGCCTTTCTCGGCCTTCTCCCTGACGCCGTCGACATTATCGAAGATCCACTTGATCTTGGTGCCTGAGAAATAGGCGTCGATCACCAGGCCGGTCTTGTCGCGGACCATGTCGGCGTGGCCCGCTTCGCGCAGCTCGTCGCAGATCTCGGCCGAGTGCCGCGATTGCCAGACGATGGCGTTGTAGACCGGCTGGCCGGTGTGCTTGTCCCAGATCACCGTGGTCTCACGCTGATTGGTGATGCCGATGCCGGCGATCTCCTCGACATCGACCTGGGTGTTGTTGATCACTTCGGTCAGGGTGGTCAGCACGCTGGTCATGATGTCGCGGGGGTTGTGCTCGACCCAGCCCGGACGCGGGAAGATCTGCTCGAACTCCCGCTGGGCGACGCCGGCGATCTTGCCGTCGTGGTCGAACAGCATGGCTCGCGAGCTGGTGGTGCCTTGATCGATGGCCAGAACATACTTCTTCTTGTCACTCATGAGAAACCTGTCCTTCTGAATGGTGAGTCCTGAATGAGGAGTCGACGTGTCTCTGAATAGCCCGTGGCGGCTCAATAGACCGTTGCGACGAGTGCAGCGAGGCTGCTGCCAATGATCGGGCCCGCGAACGGAACCCATGCGTAACTCCAGTCGTTGGAACCCTTGCTCCGGATCGGCAACATGGCATGGGCCAGCCGTGGCCCCATATCCCGGGCGGGGTTGATCGCGTAGCCCGTTGGCCCGCCCAGCGACGCGCCGATGGCGACCACCAGCAATGCCACAGCCAGCGGACCGAGCCCGTTGGGTGTATGACCGAACATGATGATGACGAACACCAGCACGAATGTCCCGATGGCTTCGGTCACGCAGTTCCAGAAGCGCGATCGGATCGTGGGGATGGTCGAGAACGTCGCCAGAATGGTGGTGGCATCCTCGGTGTCGTCGTATTGCTTCTTGTAACAAAGGTAGCAGAGCACGGCTCCCAGCCAGGCACCCACGAACTCGCCCGTGAAATAGGCCAGCGTATTGTCCAGGGTGATGGGAATGCCGTCCGCGTACTCGGTGGCCGGACCCAGCAACAGCGCGAGCGTGATGGCCGGGTTGAGGTGGGCGCCGGTGTCGAACGCGATCCACACCCCGCAATAGACCGCGAGTCCCCAGCCGAAGAAGATCAGCAGCGGTCCGCCATTGTGACCGCCGGTCTTCTTGAGCAGCACGTTGGCCACCACGCCGCAGCCGAGCAGCGTCATGCACGCCGTACCGGCAATCTCATGCAGCACTATCGTTTCTATGACTCCCATGGTCTTCCTTAACTGTGAGTGATGTTACGGCCGGCATGGCCCGGATGACTGCGTCACGACGACGTTGCGATCGGTTGTCGAGGCGTGGCGCGTTCGTCGGCTACGTTTCCCCCTGCATCGCTGCCGGAGACGGGCAGGCCAGGTAATCGGCGAGCCGACGCTTTTCGCTCTCGTCGAGCCGCAGACCGAGCTTGGATCGTCGCCAGAGGACGTCATCCGCGGTCCGGGCCCATTCGTGTTGGCGCAGGTAATCGACTTCGGCGGCATAGAGATCGGCGCCGAAGTGTTCGCCGAGATCGGCAAGGCTTTGTGTCTCTCCGAGGAGTTTCATGACCCGGGTGCCGTAGTTGAAGACCCAACGGTCGGCCGTGCGCGGCGGGATGAAGGCGTGGCTGGCCTGCAGCGACTCGACCAGCTCCCAGGGGTTGGCGTTCTCGCCGCCGGGCAGTGGATGACCCTTGCCGGTCCAGGCGGGTTCACGGTTACCCAGCTCAGGAGCCAGCTTGTCGACGGCGTCCTCGGCCAGGCGCCGATAGGTCGTCAGCTTGCCGCCGAAGACGTTGAGCAGCGGGGCGCCGCCGGAGAGATCGAGCTGGATGCGGTAATCGCGGGTGATTTCGCTGGCGTTGTCCTCGCGATCGTCGAGCAGGGGGCGTACGCCGGAATAGCTCCAGACGACATCGTCGGGACCGATCGGCTGCTCGAAATAGCGATTGGCGGCGTCGCAGAGATAGCGAATCTCGTCCTCCTCGATGGCGATCCTGTCCGGCTCGCCCTCATGCTCGACATCGGTCGTGCCGATCAGCGTGAAATCGTGTTCGTAGGGAATCGCGAAGACGATGCGCCCGTCCGGCTGCTGGAAGATGTAGGCGTAGTCGTGGTCGAACAGCTGGTTCACCACGATATGGCTGCCCTTGATCAGGCGCAGCGAATACGGGTGATCCTGGGAGGCGATATCGTCCAGGAAGCGCGCCGCCCAGGGGCCGGCTGCATTGACCAGTCCGCGCGAGTGCACCTCGGTCGTCGCGCCGTCGGTCGTCTTGAGCATTACCCGCCAGCCGTCGGCATGGCGCACTGCAGCCGCTGCACGGGTACGCGTCATGACCCGCGCGCCGCGGCTGGCCGCATCCATGCAGTTGAGCACCACCAAGCGGGCATCCTGAACCCAGGCATCCGAGTAGGCGAAGCCCTTGGTGAACTCGGGCTTGAGCGGAATACCGGCCGCATGATCGGCGAACTTGACGCCGTGTGAGCCAGCCAGCGTCTGTCGTCCGCCCAGGTGGTCATACATGAACAGGCCGATTCGGATCATCCAGGCCGGCCGCAGATGCTTCTGATGGGGCAGGATGAAACGCATCGGCCAGATGATGTGCGGCGCGGCCTTGAGCAGTATCTCGCGCTCGGCGAGTGCCTTGGCCACCAGCTTGAACTCGTACTGCTCCAGATAGCGCAGGCCGCCGTGGATCAGCTTGGTGGAAGCCGAGGAGGTATGGCTGGCCAGGTCATCGGCCTCCACCAGCAGTACCGAAAGACCGCGGCCCACGGCATCCCGGGCGATGCCGGCGCCGTTGATGCCGCCGCCGATGACAATCAGATCGTAGCTTTCGTTGGCCATGTTCGGATCTGCTCATTGATGTTCACTTGAGATCATTGTGGCGCGAAATTGAACCTGATGAACTAAGCAGAAAGTCGTAGTGTTTAGACTCTTCTGTGCTTGGTTGTGGAAAATTTAATTAAAAATCAAACGGGTACGTAATGCTAATTCTCTGGTGGAAATGTTCATCAGTGAAAAATTAAATCGACATTTGTGAATATTCGCTATTCGTATCAGAACATGGCCCGTGTGAGGCGGGGCCTCTCTCTGGAATTCGAGGGCCAGCCGGGTGCTAAAGCTCAGATCCGTAGCTGAAAACGCGTGCGCTTTGAGCGATACTCATAACGATTTTTTCTCGAATGATATAAAAAATAGAGAGTCTCCGTTATGAGAAAGATGCTTTGCCCGCTGGCAGCCACGGTTTTCACTGCGATGTCCCTCTCACCGGTTCACGCCTTCGCGCAGGAGAAGACACTGACCATCGGCACCAACAATTGGGCGGAGAACGTCGCCGTCGCCAACCTGTGGAAGCTGGTGCTGGAGAATCACGGCTACGACGTCGAGTTGTCGGCCGTCGGCAAGAGCGCGCTTTACGCGGGGATGGCCGCCGATGATATTGATCTGTCGCTGGAGATATGGCTGCCGCATACCGACAAGGAATTTCTCGCACCCTACAAGGACACGCTCGAGGTTCACGCTGCCTGGTACGACAAGACCGGGCTGGGGCTGGTCGTGCCGAGCTACGTCGATATCGATACCATTCCGGAGCTGGCGAAACACGCTGACGAGTTCGAGTATCAGGGGAGTCCCACGATCCTGGGTATCGATCCGGGTTCCGCCATTGCTGGCATGACCGACGCGGCCATCGAGACCTACGATCTACCGCTGGCGCAGGTCAACAGCTCGGAGCCGGCGATGATGTCCGCGCTCGACAGCGCCTACATGCGTGAAGAGCCGATCGTGGTGACGCTGTGGAATCCGCACTGGGCGTTTGCCGACTATGATCTCAAGTATCTCGAGGATCCCGAGAATATCTACGGTGATGGCGACACCATCTACTGGTTCTCGCGTCAGGGCTTCGCCGAGGACGACCCCTGGCTGACCGCGGTGCTCGATGCCTGGCACATGAGCGACCAAAGCCTCGGCACGCTGATGTCGGAGATCGAAGCTCAAGGCGACCCGGTGGCTGGAGCGCGGACCTGGCTCGAAGAGAATCGGGACCAGGTCGATGAATGGCTGGCCGCTGGCGAAGAGGCTGGCTGAGCTGGCGGCATTGGCGGGTATCTTGACTCGCGAGGCTGCGTGACGAGCCTCGCGAGGTAAAGAGCGCCCCCGGTGCTGGAAAACGGTTATCCACCCACCGCTCTCTGAGCCGATAGCGGGCGCGTCTCTAGAACCAGGTCTCCGCTTGCATTCCAAAGCTCCACTGACTGCCGGCATAACCCTTTTCGCCGAAGGCGTCGTCGCTGGCGAAGTCATTGAGTTCGTCGTCCCAGGTGATATAGGACGCGAAGACGCGAAGTTCCGGACGCTGGAAGAAGCCGCCCACGAATGGCTTGAAGGTCGGAGCGACGGTCAACTTGCCGAAATTGCCCTGTACCTTCTGGCGTCCCTTGTAGCCCTGGGGGTCGAGATCCATGGTCTGGTAACTGGCTTCATACTGCATCTCGAAGTTTTCGGTGATCTCGTTGGCAAGACGGGTGTTGAAAGAGGCCCAGAAGTAGTCGTCGTCATGGACGAAACGATCCTTGCTGACCTCGGCCAGCAGCGACGGTGCGATGCGCCAGTGAGGGGAGAGGTAGGTGGTGCCGTAGACGGCCAGGCGTGTCGCACGGGCGTCGTCGAGCAGCTCGCCGTTGGCGCCGATCTGCTTGACCTCCGCGCCGAGGCCCTCGCCGTGTAGCAGCGCGGCCATGAAGGTGCCTTCGCCCAGGCCGAAGAAGCTGTCGCCGCGGTAGGCCAGCATCCCGTGCACGCCGCTGTCGGCAGCGGTGCCGCTGCCATCGACGATGCGCTGGTCGTTGTCGTTGGCGGAGAGCGCGCTGAGCATGACCTGCCAGGGGCCGACATAGTTGTTGGCGGTCAGCACCAGGCTATCGGTGTCGGCGCTGATCTCGGTGTTTTCCGGATCGACGCTGAAATCGTCGAAGCTGCGGCCGTAGAGCGTGAAGTTACCGCGCCAGTCGTCGCCCAGCTCGACGTCGTAGACGCCGCCGCCGACGCCCGCCAGCTTGACCACATCGCTGTCGACCCAGTGGACGTCGAAGTTGTTGCGGTCCAGGCGCTTGCCGGCCCAGAGCGTGGCGTTCTCCAACGCGGTGCCCTCGAAGCTGGGCAGCTCGGAAAGCTCGACGAACACCTGGCGGACATTGAGGCTGGATTCATCGGCGGTCCAGTCGTTGCTGGTGGTGACCGAATCGGCGAGGGCGAACTGGAACCGCTGCCTGGCGCCGTTTTCGTAAGTTTTCAGATGATTGAAGCGAGCATGGACGTAGGTGTCCGGCTCATTGCCGAGCCGGCCCACCGCGCCGCCCACCGAGCCGGCCGGCGTGACATAAGGGCCGCCGGGGATGCTCTTGCCGTCGTTACCCAGCAGTAGCCCCGACCGGGCGTAGGCGCTGAAGGAGAACTCGTCCCCGCTGTCGACCTCCTTTTCCAGAGCGGCAAGGCGCGTTTCATAGTCGCTGCTGTCGTCAGGACGACGCTCCGATTCGACTCGCGCCACGTTCGCCTCGGCGTCCCGGGCACGCTGCTCGGCGGCGGCTACCCGAGCCTCCAGCGCCTCGAGACGAGCTGCCAGGTCGGCATCGTCCGCAATGGCCGATGTGCTGGTGCCCAGGGACAGGGCCAGGGAGGAGAGAATCAGCCGGGAGGAGTTTTTCATTCTAGTATCCTTCGTACCTTGGGTGAGCCGTTGTTATTGGTTTTCGGGCATGAGTGCTCCCCGGAAGGGGAGAGCCGATGCTCTCCCCTCCCTCGAGAAGCGGACTTCAGGGGGTTGAATCCGGGCTAGTCGGCGAGCCTTTCGCGCTGGCCCGCCAGGGTGAACGCGTCGGGATCGATGAGGCGCCCTTCGGCCTCCACCCGACCGTCGTCATGGAACAGCACGCGGCCATACTCCGGGTCTTCGACGACCCAGGCTTGCTGCTCGCGCACGGGGGTGAGTTGATAACGCGCGAGGAACGCTTCCGCCGAGGATCCGCGTCCCAGCCGTACGATCCACCAGCTCTGGCGCCCGGGAACGCGCAGCTCGTGATGGGCCGAGGCGCCGCGCGTCATCAGCTCGGGTGTTTCGCTGGTGGTCAGCGCCAGCACGCCGTGCCCCGAACGCGCCACGGCGCCGCGCTCATCGAGTCGCCACTCGTCGAACGCCGGAGTGGGGAACCAGCAGTGGGTGAAATCGGGCTGGGCCTCGTCGCCGTCGAACATCACCAGCGCTAACTGGCGGTACTGCTGGACGCGCGGGATGCTGGCCGAACCGCCCCAGAACGAAGGTCGACCAAAGCCCGCCTGTACCCGTTCGCCCGGGTGGTTGATCCAGATCTGGGCGTGGGGCTCGCGGCCAACCCGGGCCTGCAGCAGGGTTTCCTGATACCCCCATTCGAACCAGCGGTAGCGGGCGGCGCTGCCCATGGCAGTGTCGCGGGTCTTGTAGTGGTAGAGCCGGGAAAAGCCGTTCTCGCCCTGCTGATAGGACCACTCCTGGCCCTGGTCGGTCTGCCAGCAGGCGCGCTGCTCGAGCGTCTCGGGCAAGTGCAGGCCATGATCTCGCAGGCACAGCGCCAGCTGCGCCAGGCAGTGGACATGGGCGCCGAAGCTGCCGGTGCGCCACAGCAGACGCGCCTGCCCGGTCAGTTCCAGGGTGTCGGCGACACACAATGAGTGCTGGTAGCTGCGCCCCTGGGCGCCGGTGAGAACGCCCTGATGCGCCGAGTTGGCGACGATCGTGGCCAGCCGCTCGATGGCCCGCGCCGCCCGCTGGCGCAGATCGTCGTCGGGGCCGAGGGCGAAAATCGCGGTGAAGCCCTTGAGATCGATCGGGAAGTAGGGCGCGGAGTTGAACTCGGCCATCTCCGCCTTCTCGAAATGGTCGAACCACGCCATCAGCCGTTGGCGCCCCGTCTCGCGCTGCTCGGCGCCGGTGCGCCCCGAGCGCCGGAAGCGCGCTTCCGGATGCAGATGGCCGGCCAGGTAGCAGGCGGTGTGGAAGAGCAGGGCGTGGTTCTCGGAGAAGTACCACTGCACGTCGTTGCCCGGTTCGTCCATCCAGTAGCGGTAGTCGAGGATGGCGGCATCGATGCGTGCCACCAGTGCCGGCGCCAGCCAGTGCCCGTGTTGGATTCGCGCCCACAGCAGCGGTACCAGCGAGAAATCGGCGCAGTCGTAACACTGCTCGATGGCCGGCAGCTCCGCCTCGATGATCCTTTCGGCGGTGGCGCGCATCGCCTCGCTGCCCTCGTCAAGGCAGGCCAGGGCGCGTTCGGTATCCGACTCGGCGTTGGCGGCGATCCAGGCCAGCGTCTCGTCGATGCGGTCGTGCAGCTCCGCGGCGGGGGTGCCCAGCGCGGTACGCCGGGTGATCTCCGCCCCCAGTCGCAGGTCGGTGACGAAGCCATCGTGGTCGAACGTGATATCGAAATAGCGGTAGTCGGCGGGCAGTTCACGGGACTCGCAGAGAGGTGCCCGCTGCGCGCCAGCAGGGATCTCGAGCTGATATCGCTGGCGGCCGTGGGACATGAAATGCCCGGCGACCTCCACGCTGGCCGTCACGGGTCGCGTGAACGGCCGGGGGCAGACCAGTTCGATCGCCTCGCCGTCGTAGACGGCGCGATCGAGGTGCATGGCCTCCAGGGCGCGCTCGACCTCGCGCACCGTCTCGGGGTCGGCCGTGAAGGGGTAGCCGACCTGGGCATCGGGGCCGTCGAGCCAGACCAGCGAGAGGCGAATCACCGCGTCGCGTTCGCAGAGATCCTCGAACTGGAAGACGATGTCGTTATCGCCGGCCTGCAATTCGGCCTCGAACTCGGTCTCGTCCATGGCGTTGCGGGTCGCCGGCGACAGCCAGCCGGCGCTTTCGCCATTGACGTAAAGGCGTGCCGCGCCGCAGATTCCCGCGCGCAGCCGCGCCTTGCCGGCACGCTCGGCCCGTATGGCGGTCCGCGCCCAGCCGCGGATGCGTGTCGGGCGGAACCAGAATCCCGACAGGTCCAGCCACGGTGAGCCCATGGGTAGCACGTTGCGGGCCGCGCGCCAGTCGGGCAGCGGCTGCGGCTCGAGCGGTCGGTCACGCCGCTCGGCGATATAGGCGGTGCGGCAGGGGTAGGTGTGCGGAATCCAGTTCTTCTCCTTGGTCAGGAAGAAGGTGGAATCCATCTCGCCCTCCATGGTGGTGTCGGCCACGTCGTAGGCCGCCTCCACCAGCGGCAGTACCTGCCAGTAGGTCAACGGTTCACCAACTCGCAGGTTCATCAGCGCAGGCTCTCGATGGCAACGGGATCGACGTCTTCGTAGGCCTGGTTTTCCCCGGTCATGCCCCAGACGAAGGCGTAGGGGCCGGTGCCGGCGCCCATGTGGATCGACCAGGCCGGCGACAGCACCACGTCGCCATTGGCCACCACCAGGTGGCGAGTGTTGTCGGGGCGCCCCATGAAGTGCATGACGCGATCCTCGGCGGCCAGATCGAAGTAGCAGTAGGCCTCCATGCGGCGCTCGTGCAGGTGCGGCGGCATGGTGTTCCACAGCGAACCGGGGGCCGGGTCGGTGATCCCCATCAGCAGCAGGCACGAGGGCGCCACCTTGGGGTGCACGTACATCGCCAGCGAGCGCACGTTGCTTCTGGCCGCGTCGCCCATGGTGATGACCTTCGCTTCCGATTTGGGAATCAGGCGATGGGGGATGTCCGCGCCGGCGGGCACCGAGTTCATGTAGAAGCGGGCCGGTGCGTCGGCCTCGTCGCTGCCCAGGGTGATCTCCTTCGCCCCGCGACCGACGTAGAGCACATCGCGGTTGGCCAGCGCATGGCGCTCCCCGTCGATCTCGATCCAGCCCGGCTGGCCCAGGTTGGCAATGCCCATCTCGCGCGCATCGAAAAAGAACGGCGTACCCACCTCGCTGCCGTCGCCGAAGGTCAGCGGAGACTGAAGAGGCACGGCGCCGCCGACGATCATCCGGTCCAGATGGGTATAGGTGAAGGCGATCTCACCGGGGGTGAAAAGCCCCTCGACCATGAAGGTGTCACGTAGTGCGGTGGTATCCATGGCGTCGATCTGGTTGGGGCCGGCGCCGTAGCGTGTGGTCATGCTCATGGTGTTGCTCCCTGAGGGATGGAAGAGAAAGGACTCAGCGCGCCAGCCAGCCGCCGTCCACGTTCAATACGGTGCCGTGGATGTAGTCGGCGGCCGGCGACGCCAGAAAGACGGCGCTGTCGGCGATATCGCGGGGCTCGCCCCAGCGGCCGGCGGGAATACGCGCGAGGATCGCCTCCGAGCGCTCGGGGTCGTTGCGCAGCGCTTCGGTGTTGTTGGTGGCGATATAGCCCGGCGCGACAGCGTTGACGTTGATGCCGGAGGCCGCCCACTCGTTGGCGAGCAGCTTGGTCAGCCCCGCCACGCCGTGCTTGGAGGCGGTGTAGGAGGCCACGCGAATACCTCCCTGGAAACTGAGAAGGGACGCGATATTGACGATCTTGCCCGTGGCCCCACGCGCCAGCAGCGCTTTGGCGAACGCCTGGGAGGTGAAGAAGAGCGCCTTGAGATTGACGTCGATCACGTCGTCCCAGTCCGCTTCGGTGAAGTCGACGGCGTCGGCGCGGCGAATCATGCCGGCGTTGTTGACCAGCACGTCGATACGGCGGGACTGAAAAAGATCCCTCGCCGCCATGGGGTCGGCGAAGTCGATGGCCATGACTTCGGCGGTGCCACCCTTCGCCGTGATGGCGTCCACGGTCTCCTGCGTCGAACGACGCCCGGCGCAGATGACGCTGGCACCCGCCTCGGCGATGGCGATGGCGATGGCGCGGCCGATGCCGGTGTTGGCACCGGTCACCAGCGCCACGCGTCCCGTGAGTGAAAATCGTGACATGGGAACTCCTCTGATTCGTCAGTCTTTCCAATGGATCGGGCTGTCGTTCCCGCGGATTACATCAGCCCGAAGAGGTGCGGCAGCCCCAGCGACAGCCAGGGGATGTAGGTGACCATCAGCAGGGCGATCACCAGCGCAAAAAAGAACGGCAGAATCGGTTTCACGACCTGGTCGATACGCAGTCCGGCGATCGAGCAGCCGACGAACAGCACGCTGCCGACCGGTGGCGTCATCGAGCCGACCCCGAGATTGAAGATCAGCATGATGCCGAACTGCACCGGATCCACGCCCATCTGCTGGGCGATGGGCAGAAAGATGGGCGTGAAGATCAGTACGGCCGGGGTCAGGTCGATGAAAAAGCCGATGACCAGAAGACACAGGTTCATGATCAGAAAGACCACGATCAGGTTGTCGAACTGCAGAATCGTATCGGCAATCATGTCGGGGATGCCCGCGATCGTCATGACGTAGGACATGACCCCCGAAGAGGCGATGAGAAACAGGATGGAGGCGGTCAGAATCGCCGAGCGGCAGAAGATGTGCAGGTATTCCCGGGGCGTGGTCATGCGGTAGGCCAGCGAGAGGATCAACGCGTAGAGCACGGCGACCGCCGCCGCCTCGGTCGCGGTGAAGACGCCGATGACGATACCGCCGATGATCACCACGATCATTCCCAGTGCCGGCAAGGCGCGAAGAACGATCTGCAGCGCCTCGCCGGGTGTGCTGCGAACGCTGCTCCGGTAACCGCGCTTCCTGGCGATGATGCCCGCCACGATCATGACGGTCAGGCCCATCAGCATGCCCGGGATATAGCCGGCAATGAACAGTGCCGAGATCGAGGTCCCACCGGAGACCAGCGAAAACAGAATCAGTGGACCGCTGGGGGGAATCAGAATGCCGGGGGGGGCGGAGGCGATATTGACGGCGGCGGCGTAGTCGGGCGCGTAGCCCTCCTTGCGCTGCAGTGGCCCCATGGTGCCGCCCACCGCCGCTGCGGCGGCGATCGAGGAGCCGGAAATCGCGCCAAAGAGCATGTTGGCGATCACGTTGGTATGGGCCAGGGAGCCCGGCAGCCGCCCGCCTACCAGACGGGCCAGATCGATCAGGCGAATGGCGATGCCGCCCTTGTTCATGATGTCGCCGGCCAGAATGAAGAAAGGAATGGCCAACAGCGTGAAGCTGTCCAGTCCGGAAAACATCTTCTGCGTCGAGATGAAAAGCGCGGTTTCCGGAGGCAGATAGGCGATACCCACCAGCAGCGAGGAGGAGACGATCGCCACCGCTATCGGCGAGCCCATGAAAAGCAGCAGGAAGAAGATACCGAACAGGACGAACGCGGCGTTGAGCGGATCCGCCATGAAGTTCATGTAGGCAATCATGTCAGAGCTCCCCGGCGCCGGATTTGGCGTAAGGCAAGCGCAGGCGGCCCGTCATGATCAGAAAGACATTCAGGATCTGGAGGACGAAGATGATCACTGCCGATATCGGCAGGATTGAATAGGCGTATCCCATCGGAATCTGCATGATTGGCGACATCTGAGTCAGCGCCGATAGGCTGGCTTTCCACCCGCCCAACAGCAGGACGAATCCGGCAAAAAACAGCACGACAACAGAGTTGATGAGATAAAGAAAACGCCCGGCCTTTTCCGGCAGCAGTGAAGGAATCAGGTCCAGAGCCAGGTGCCTGTTGGTGCCAAAGCAGTAGGCCGCACCTGTCAGCGCCATCCATATCATCAGAAAGCGCAGGGTCTCCTCGGTATAGAGGGCGGGAACGCCCAGCAGATATCTTGTCGTCACCTGCCAGAGCATCAGGCAGACCATGGCGATCAACATCATCGCCATCAAAACCAGAAGAACTCTTTCCAGCCATCTCTTGAACGAAAGCATAAGATCACTCCGGGACCGAACCACGGAAATAGAAGCGTGCCGTTTTCTGAATGATGATTAATGGGTCGGTATTTAAAGATTGAATATCGAAACTTAATTTTGCAATATGAAAAAAAATTTCATTACTTATACAATAGTCATAACTATCGGATCCGCGAAAGGGCAATGCGAAAGGGCAATGCGATGAAGAAAAAGGGAAGGCGGCTGAAGCTTGCCGATGTGGCGGCTCACTGCAACGTTTCGATCAGCACCGCGTCGCGAGCGCTATCGGGGACGCCGGGGGTGCGGGCCGACCTGCGCGAGCGCATTCTCGCCACCGCGCGGGAGCTGAATTACCAACAACCCAGTACGCTGGCTGGTCAGCGCATCGTGGTACTGGCCAGCGCGAGAGCGATGGTGGACTACCAGCGCAACCAGTTCACGACCCATGTGCTCTACGGGATCAAGGCGCAGGCCAAGCTGCTGGACATGGAACTCGAGATGCAGAGCGCGCCGGATCGCCAGAGCGAACTGGCGCTGCTGAAAGAGGCCGAAGCATCGAAGGAAGTGGCCGGGCTGCTGTTCCTGGCGGTGGACGACGAAGTCGTGCTGGCGCAGGCGCGAACGCTGGCCAAGCCCATCGTGCTGGTCAATGGCGACGACCCGTTGATGCAGCTCTCCAGCGGGGCGCCGCACAATCGCGCAGCGGCGGCGGCCGCCACCCAGTATCTCGTCGACCTGGGGCATCAGCGCATTCTGTTCTGCACCAACCCGGGCCGTCGCACCATCGAGCGGCGCCGCGAAGGCTGGCTCGAATCGCTGCCCGTCGAGGTGCAGGCAGATCGGGACGACCTCATAGTCGAGGTCGAGGAGTGGACGCCGGAAGCGGCGAGGGCGGGAATCGCGGCAAGGCTCGATCGGGGCGACGATTTCACCGCCGTGCTGTGCGCCGGCGACAGCCTCGCCATCGGCGTGGTGCTGGAACTCCGCGCCCGCGGACTGCGGGTCCCGCAGGATGTCTCGGTGGTCGGTATCGACGGACTCCCCCAGGGCGAATTCCTGGCACCCGCGCTGACGTCGGTACACGTTCCCATGAACAGTATCGGTCAGGCCGCGGTCAATCTGATGCGCGAACATGTGCTCGATGAAAGTTTCATTGCCCGTCGTGTCGAGCTCGCCTGCGAACTCGTAGTGCGCTCCTCATCGGGACTAAAGTCCTAGTTATGAAAATTTTTTTCATATAGATATTGGTTTTCATCCCGGGCAGAATCGATCCGAACCCTGCGGAAGCGTTGCGATAAACGATCGCGGCTGCGGATGGATAGACGGGAGAAAACCATGAAATTATCTACAACGGTTGTCACCGCATTTTCGGTGGTAACTCTGAGTATCGCCAGCGCTAATGCCGATGTAAGAATGAGGCTGGCCAACGCGTTGTCAAAGGATCATCCGAGCAGCGTCGTGCTTCAACGGTTCGCCGATGAAGTCCGTGAAAAAACGGATGGCGAGGTGTCGATCCGTCTTTTCGTCAATGGCGTGTTGGGCTCCGAACGGGAAGTCCTCGAGCAACTTCAGAATGGTGCCGTTGATATCACCCGCGTCAGCGCGGCAAGTCTGGAAAACTTCGATCCCGTTTTTCGCGTCTTTTCTCTCCCCTATATTTTCGAGGATGAAGACGATTTCTACGCAAAAATGAGGGGGCCTGTCGCCTCGACCGTTTACCAGGCGACAAAGGACGATGGTTTTCAGGGACTGACCTTTTTCGATAGCGGTGCCCGCTCTTTTTACACCATCTCCAAGCCGATCGAGACGCCCCATCAGCGACCCTTGCAGGGTCGTTGGAATCGCG